>DAHXPE010000556.1 GCA_027364495.1 Candidatus Heimdallarchaeota archaeon
ACTATTCTATATCCCTTTTTTATTATTTTCATTATTTGATGACAAGTATCTGTAATATTTTGAACCTGTTCCTCGTATGTACCAGTTTGTTTACCACGTATTATAGCATTACCACCTAAAGCTATTACCACTAAAGGTTTGAGTTTTTGTATTGTTTCAGTCATTTTGGTTGCTCCGTTGAAATTTTTAATCATGTGAAGCATTTTTGCTGTTTTAGAAATTTTTTTTTTAAAAATGAATATAGGACAAATTACAAATCGCATTAAGCAAGGTTAAAAGTATTTTTTATCATAATAACTTGAGCTGCTACACTAATTGCTATTTCTTCAGCAGTATTGCTTTTTAAACCATTAATGCCTATTGGACACTGAATTTTATTTATTAATTCCTCAGAAATACCTATTTTACGAAGACGTGTATAAATCTCATTTTTTTTGGATTTACTTCCCATAACCCCAATATAACGTACGTTTTTTTGAATACAAGACGTTAATGCTTCCACATCCATAATCATAGATGTTGTAACCACAGCTATATAAGTTGAATTTCCTTCGTGTATATATTTTCCAGCATTTGAATAATCATCAGTAATAATTTTATTTGCAAATGAATTATCCCTTAACGTAGCAACATCTTTTCTATTATCAATTATTATGACATAAAAATCTAACATTGAAAATATTTTAGACATTGATAATCCTACATGCCCACTACCAAAAATATAAAGAAAATTTTTATAATTTATATCTTCCTCGAATAGCCAATCTGTTTCTGATTTGAAATGAAAGTTATACCTGTTTTCCTCTTTAGTTGTCTCATTTGAAGTGATAATATTTATAGTTGAAGGGGAAATTTGCAATTTCCGACTTTTTTCAGATTCATTTTGTATCTCTTGACATATTAATTTGTTTTCTTGAGAGGGTGCTAAGATACCATAAATTATTCGTTCTTCTCCAGAACAAATAAGACCTGATTGTTGTTCTTTTGGAGCATAAGCATGATGAATTTGAACTTTGAAGATAAAACCAGATTCATTATTAATAAGTAATTGGTGAGCTTTTTTAACGAAATTAAGTTCCATAACACCTCCCCCGATGGTTCCAAATTGGGAACTATCCCGAGCTATAACCATTTTAAAACCAAGTCTACCTGGAGTACTTCCTTGTGTTTTAACAACAACAAACAAAACAACGGACTGATTTGATTCAAATTTTTTAGAAATGAAACTCCAAATATTTTCCAAAATGATCACCAATGTAAGAATGTATAAAATTTGATACCAATTAGTTATTTAAACGAAAAAATGGCAAAATTTTTGATATTAGTTCAACTTAAGTGACAAAATTACTAGATGGACTTCGTTTAATAAATTTTCCGTATCCATTCTTACCTATTCGTAACTTCTTTTTTTAGATCATAGATTACCAAATCAGCATCTGATCCAACTAATATGGCACCTTTCCATGGAAATAAACCAAATATTTTTGCTGATGTATTTCACTTTCAAAATCGTAAGAAGAAAAAGATCCACCAAAAGGATGTTCAAGATGAACATGTGAATCAATTGCACCTGGAAATACAAGCGTACCAGTTGCATCAATAACATTTTTACAGGCGTCGTTTTCTAAATGTAGTCCAATATGAACTATATTTCCGTGATCAATAGAAAAAACAGCTACATATTCTTCGTAAGCAGTCACGATGGTTCCATTTTTAATAATTGAATCCAATTTTATAATTCCTTTTTCTCCGTAGAAAAAATTATTACCTTTGTCAAAAGTTTGACAAAAATGGTAAAAAGAAATGCAGCCTTAGTACCACTTTCTAATGAACATTTTTCCCACCTTGTTTTTGCGAAAAGATTACGTGAAGGTAAACCTGATAATATTGAAAGCAATTGGCCAGAAAATTCTAATGAAAAAAGGCTAATTGAGCAAGTCATTGAATATTTCAGCGTTGATATGCTTCATCATTTTGAATTAGAAGAAAAAGGGGTTTTTCCGATTTATGCATTGTATATTGAAGAAGCTTCTGCCGAAAAAAAACTTTTAGATATTATTTTAGAGAATCATCAAACTGTTAAACAGAAAATTTACTCATTGAAGGGATTAGAAGGAAAAAATCTCATTCAAAAGTTAAAAGAAATTGGAACAGAGATTGAAGAGCATATCAGAAAAGAAGAAAG
>DAHXPE010000559.1 GCA_027364495.1 Candidatus Heimdallarchaeota archaeon
TTAGACAATTTGAAAATTTATTTTTTAAAAGTGGTTGAAAGTATAATTTTTCATGAATAAAGTAGTTGAAAATGGTAAATTGAAATCATAAATTTACTATTATTATACAAATGTCCAGAAAATTAATCTAATAACTGTGTAATGTAAAGTTTTATAAAGTAATTTCTGGACACTTTCAATTAATACAAAGGAATTCACATTAGTGAATTTAAAGCAAATTTCAAGCCTTACAAATCTTATTGTTCAGGTAGAAACAATTCATGGAAAAAATATCTTCAATTTTTGGATCAAAAACATTTGATTTCGATATAATGCGCGAACGATTACCAAGAGATGCATATAAAAAATTACAAGCAGTTATAAGTAAAAATGCAGTTTTAGATCAAGAGACAGCAAGTATAGTTGCTCATGCGATAAAGGAATGGGCAGTTGAGGAAGGCGCAACTCATTATACTCACTGGTTCCAACCAGATCGAGCTATGTCTGCGGAGAAGCATGATGCCTTTTTATCGACCGAATCTTTTAGAAATGGTGTTAAACCAATAGAACGATTCGATGTTGATCAACTCGTCCAAGCTGAACCTGATGCCTCCTCCTTCCCAAGTGGTGGTATGAGATCCACATTTGAAGCTAGAGGATATACTGCCTGGGATCCTACAAGTCCAGCATTTTTAAAAGATCACCCCGGTGGTAAAACACTTTGTATACCTTCGGTCTTTATATCTTGGACCGGTGAAGCACTAGACAATAAGACACCACTACTACGATCTATCAGTTCTCTTAATAAAGTCGTTAAAGAATTTTTCGATAGACTTGGAAAACCTATACCAGGTGTCTATACTACTGTTGGTCCTGAACAGGAATTTTTCCTAATTCCAAAAGAATTATTTGATAAACGACCTGATCTTATTTTAACAGGCAGAACAATAATAGGGAAACCTTCTCCAAAAGGACAAAAATTGGAAGACCATTATTTCGGTTCAATGCCTGATCGTGTCCTTAAATTCTATGCTGAACTTGAATTAGAGGCTTATAAATTAGGAATTCCTCTTAAAACCAGACACAATGAAGTAGCTCCATCCCAATATGAATTAGCACCTATTTTTGAACATTCAAATGTTGCTAATGATCATAATCAATTATTAATGGATATGATGAAAAAGATTGCTTTGAAAAATAATTTAGTATGTTTATTATATGAAAAACCTTTTGCTGGAGTTAATGGCAGTGGTAAGCACAATAACTGGTCCATTATGACTCTTGATGGTAAAAATTTACTTGATCCTGGTAAATCCCGTGAAGAAAACCTTGAATTTATGTTAATTGTAGCAATTATTATTAAGGCTATTCACAAACGATCCGGATTATTACGATCAGTTATTGCCGTTCCAGGAAATGATTTTCGATTAGGAGCAAATGAAGCACCTCCAGCGATATTAAGTGTCTATGTTGGTGATACACTTGATAAAATTCTTAAGACCATTGAATCTGGAAGTATGGTCGAAAAAATTGAAAAATCTGAGACAATAGATGAAAAATATGATATTTTAGGTTATACAATTGGATTAGATCAAATCCCTAATATCCAAAAAGATAATACGGATAGGAATAGAACCTCACCTTTTGCTTGGACTGGTAATAAATTTGAATTTAGAGCTGTTGGTTCATCTCAAACGCTTGGTTGGCCAAATACAATACTCAATACAATAGTTGCTGAATCATTTAAACATGCTACGAAGCTGCTATGTTCAAAATTGGACAAAGGAACAAGCAAGGAAGTAGCAATATTAGAAGTTATAAAAGAACTTTATTCAGAATCTAAATCAGTTATATTTAATGGTAATAATTATTCAGATGAGTGGGTCGCTGAAGCAGCTAAACGAGGGTTACCAAATATAAAAACCAGTTATGAAGCATTAAAAGAGTTACCAAAAAATGCAGATGTATTAGTTGATTTAAAAATATTAACAGAAAAAGAAATAAATGCTCGTTATAACATTCGATTGACAAACTTAATCCATCAAGTCCACATTGAAGCCGAAACATTAGTTGATATGGTAAAAACTGGCGTTATTCCAGCAATCGTCAAATATGGAATTGATTTACAAGGTGTTAAAGGATTTTATTATTCTGAATCAGAACTTAAAGTAATTTCAGATAATTTTTCTGAATTAAAGAAAAAAGTTTTAGAATTAGAACGCCAACTCCATGAAATCCATGATGCTGACGTAGAGGTACAAGGAAAACACACCAATGCGACAATAAAACCATTAATGGAAGACATAAGAAAGCTGGTCGATGAATTCGAGCGAATTACACCAAATTGGCCTTATCCATCATATGCAGATCTCTTACATTCTCATTAATAATACACAATTTTCAAAAATTAATGTATCCTGCTGAGGTAATTCACCTTTTATTTTTTAAAAACTTACTAAGTAAAAAAAAAGTGTATTTGAATTAATCATGATAAGGGCTATATAATTATGTTATTACGATTTTAAT
>DAHXPE010000564.1 GCA_027364495.1 Candidatus Heimdallarchaeota archaeon
CTTTCTTCGATGGTTTATGCCTCGTTCTTATTTTCAGAAATTTCATTAAAAAAAAAATCTAATGTGTCTCTAAATAAGAAATAAAATAACATTTTTGATTAGAAACGTAAATAATTTTTGATTTTTAATGCTTATCATTAATTATCATGTAAGGATACAGTGACATCAAATATTGAATTATGGAATCGAAATCTGTCAAAGGTCTAGAGCATATATAGTTTTTACACATATAAACAGAGTATAAATCATTATGGTAAGATTTACCTTTCAAAAATTCTTTTTGATCTAAGTTATTTTTAGTTCTCGATACATCATAATCAATTTGTAATCTGTATGGAATCCATAATGCTTCTATTAAATTATGCAGCTGATTATTAAATGATCTAGACACAATTGTCATTTCAGTGAAATGTTCTGAAAATAAGAACGAGGCATAAACCATCGAAGAAAGAGATAGGAAATCCATTTCTGGAGAGAATGAAACCTGTTGTAGCGTGTTTTTTGCAATATCATATAACGAATCGGATTGATTATCATCGAAAAACGATAGACGTAGAGCGTTTTGTATTCCAAAAGCATTTGCTGAAGGAAGAGGTGAATCAAAAAAATCTTTAAATCGTGTAATTATGGTTTGATGCTCATTAAGTGAATAAAAAAATCCTCCATGATCAGTATCATAGAAATGATTTAATGAAAAAGAAAATAATGATTTTGCTGTGTTATAATATTCTTCTTCTAAAGAAATCTCGTAAAAATCTAGTAATGCTGATATAGTGTACTGATAATCATCCAAAAAGCCAATAATACTTTTCTGCCCATCAATGAAAATTCTATACAAATAACCATTTTCAATCATATTGAGAATATGCTGTAATCCTTCCCTAGCAGAATGTATGAAGATTTGTTTGTCTGATTCATTAGGAAAAGATCTGTAAGCTATAATGAATGCCTTAACTGTCAATGCATTCCAAGAAGTTATTATTTTCGTATCAGTTTTTGGCTTGACTCTTTGCATTCTTTTCTCTAACATTTTCTTTCTAATATTGTTTATTATTTCAGTTAATTCCTGAATATTTTTATTATATTTTTTTGCTAATTCATTGATATTAGATGTAATATGTAGAATATTCTTCCCTTCCCAATTTCCTCTCTTTGAAATATCATAATAATCAGATATTATATCTATGTGCTCCTGTTCAAGGAAATTTAATTCATCTTTTTCCCAAACGAAGTATTTTCCTTCAACACCTTCAGAGTCAGCATTCTGAGATGAATAAAAACCACCTTCCAGACTTTTTAACTCTCTATTCACATATTCAAGAATTTCTTTTACTTTGGAAAGGTAGCTTGCGTTTTTGGAAATTCTATATGCATCTAATAGAACAAATGTTAAAAGGCTTTGATTATAAAGCATTTTTTCAAAATGTGGAACTAACCATTTTTCATCAACCGAATACCTATGTATACCACCTCCTATTTGATCGTAAATTCCTCCGTTCAGCATATTGTCAAATGTTTTATAGACCATACTAAGGCCAACTGAATTATTGGATATTGCAGATTCTTGCATCAATAAATTAAGAGCAGTCTCATTAGGGAATTTTGGTGAAAACCCAAATCCTCCAAATTTTGAATCATAAAGTTCTGTGAAGGAACCAATTAATTCAAGACTTGAAATGCGAACGATTTCTGATTTTCCTTTGGATTGATTTATATTTTTTAAATAATTTTCAATTTTGGATGATTGAGATTGAATATCAGTTGTTTTAGTCGTATAAGCTTTAAAAATTGCATGAAGAACATCAATGAATCCAAGCATTCCATTTCTAGATTTTAAAGGGAAATAAGTTCCGCTATAGAATGGTTTTTTGTCAGGAGTCATAAATATACTCAAAGGCCATCCACCTCCCCTTCCATTCATAATCTGAAACGAAATTTGTAACAAATGATCAATATCTGGTCGCTCCTCACGATCAACTTTGATTGAAATAAAATGTTCATTTAAAATAGAAGCTACTTCTAAATTCTCAAAACATTCACGGCGCATAACATGGCACCAATGGCAAGCTGAATAGCCCACAGATATAAAAAGCATCTTGTTTTGATCTTTTGCTAACTTAAATGCAATGTCATTCCAAGCATACCAATTAACTGGATTTGTAGCATGCTCGAGAAGGTAAGGGGATTGTTCGTTTACGAGTTGATTTGTCATGAAATATACCAAAATAATTAAATAAATCGGTATCAATTAAATAATCTTTTTATGTGAATAATATTAATAGAACAAATTAATTAAAAGTTTTTATGCAAATTTAAAATTTTTAGTTACTTTACGTATTAATAAGAATATAGAATTAATTCAAATTGTTGTTTAAAGTTCAAAATTTTAGTTATTTAGAAATTTAAGATAATTTTTGAATTTCAGAATAATATCAACTAGGAATCTCAAAAATTAGTTTCATTCGAATAAAACTGTATTTTTTGAATGAATTTTTAAAAAACAAATTTTTATTTTGAATCAAACCCAAAAATCAAGCAAAAATTCAAATCAGAAAAGCTGCAAATTAGTATGGAACAGATCGGTCATTTACAATGGACTTTAGGGATTATGTTAATACTTTCGTGGTTTTTTCATGTTTTGAATGACTCAGCACTTTTAACTGGTTGGGACATTTTTATTTTAGGATGGATAGCTCATTTTCCAGATTTAATTGATTTGCTTTGGGGTAAAAAAGGTTTTAATGTACACCATCGTTATCTAACACATGGGATTTTTTTCCTCCTCTTTTGGTATGCTCTAGGTTATCTCACTGGGATTCGTGTCATATGGTTAATTGCATTCGGGTCAACTTTGCACATTGCTGAAGATATTTTAGCTGGTGGTGGCTACATTAATCTCCTTAGTCCATTCACAAAAGATTTTGGAAAAATTATGCTAGTATCTAGAGATCATCAAATAAAATATGGGAAAATAGTAAAAAACCGGTTAAGTAAATATGTACTTGGAACAGAAAGTTTGTCGGATGATTTAGCATTTTTTTGGTTGATTACAATGATTGGAACAGCCTTTTTTGTAATTGGAATTGGTTTATATCTATTATAGGATCTTAAAAATGATTAACACTACTAATAGCAATAGAAAACCAGAAAATGAAATTGGAAGGATAGAAGCTATAAAACATATTGAATGGTTGCTGATTGGTTTATTTTTATTTCACGCTTTAATTAAAAGACCTATTTCCATTCTGGATTTTATTTTCTTTATTTTTGGTGCTCAATTTCCTGATATTCTTGAAGCAATTCTTTTCAAATTTGATGTAAAACCAAGTCTGAGAAGGCTTTTTACACATACGTTTCTATTTCCTATTTTATTAGCCTTTCTCTTTTTTATCTATTTTAAAAATGATGTAGCATACTACTTATTTACTGTTGCATATTTTGGTCATTTGATCTTAGATTTATTTGCCGGCGGAGATCCAGTTTATTTTCTATCGCCAATTACTTCTAAATTAAAGCTAATAATCATTAACAAAGAAAAAAGATTGAAAATTGGTAATGTTGTTTATCAAAAACTTGGATATTTATGGGAAAATGGTACAAACGGCGATTTAGCATGGTTTTGGATTTTACAATTTTTTGGAAGTGTAATTGCAGGCGTGTCCTTCTGCATTTATTTACTTAGCTTACACGGATGATTTTTTTTTTTATTGATTAATATCATAATACCTAAATAGAATAAAAAAGTAGTCAGTAGTAAAAAATTAATAGTTTAGTAAATTTTATAATTAATTTTTGAGACTGATATTAATGGCAATTCTTTCTAAAAACGACATTTACAAAGCTATTGCAGAAGGTGAAATAGGTATTGATCCCTATGATCCAAATTTAGTTGGACCATGTTCTGTTGATTTGCATCTTTCATCAAAATTTTCACTGTTTAGAACTGGAATAATCGTTAGTCCAGGTACTCGTAACCACACTGAATCTATCGATACTAAAGGAGAACCGTTTTTCTTAAGTCCAGGTCACTTCATATTAGCCAGTACCAAGGAAAAAATTAGCTTAAGTAAGAAATATGCTGCAACTTTGGAAGGTAGATCTTATGTAGCAAGAATGGGAGTTGTGGTTCATGCTGCTGGTTTGGTAAACCCAGGAACCGGTGTTGTGCATCCTACAACCCTTACATTAGAAATCCATTCATCAATGCCAGTCTATTTACATCCAGGTATGGGAATAGTTCAAATTATATTTCATGAATTAAAAACAGAAGCATCAGTTGGATATGATGAACGTAAAGAAAGTAAATATATTGGTTTGGATGCTCCAAGAGTATAAACATATAAATTCTAATTGGAAATGCAAAAGTAAATAAAAAATTTAATATTCTTTTAAAAAATAATGAATTATTAATTAGAATCTAAGTAAATTCATAACATATCTTTTGCCTGAGGTTAGCTATTTGTCCTTTCAAAGCGTTGTCAAAACCTATAAACGTATTGGATATTTAAAATTTGGAAAATATACTGAGAGTTGGTTAGAAAAAGACACTGCCCTTGGTATTATTAATATTACTAAGCTCAAAAAAGAAATTAAACAAGCTGGATGGGAATTATCTTTGAGAGGATATTTAGGAATATCACTATTCGGCTCTCTTTCTAGCACTGTCTTTAGTTTAATTATTTCTGCGTTGTTAATCACTATGATTTTGCTTTCTAGTGGAAATATTGCACTCAGTTTAGTTGTTGGAATATTCCTCTTAGCTGTATCCTTAGCTATTTTTTTTATAGCAATATACTTTTTTTCTATTTTACCCTCAATGTATATTGGTTCTCGAAAAGCTAGTATAGATGCATCTCTACCAACTGTTGCTTCATATATGAGTGCAATGACTAGTTCAGGTGTTCCACCTGCACCAATTTTCGAATCACTAGCTAAAGAGAAAAGTATTTCCAAAGTAGTTGCTGAAGAAGCGACAAGAATTAACAGAGATATTGAAATTCTTGGTCTTGATGTCTTAAAGGCTCTAGAACAAGCTGCTTATCGTTCTCCTTCGGAACGCTGGGCAAATTTTCTGGAAGGAATAATTGCCACCGTGACTTCTGGTGGTGATTTAACCACTTATTTATCAACTGAGACAAAAAGTTTTATGAAACTCAAACAAGAAGAAACAAAGGAGTTCATTGAACAACTAGGAATCATAGCAGAGATATTTATGGTCGTAGGAGTAGTTGCTCCCTTATTTTTTGTAATTATGATAGCAATATTGTCGATATTGAATGGTGGATCTAGTAGTTCATTATTTTTATTAATTACAATTACATATATAATAATTCCCCTTTTAATGCTTACAGTTATTATTTTACTTTCAACAACACAAGCTCCAGATGATTAGTAATAGGATTTGAAAATAATGCCACGAGTAGCTCAACAAACAATAACCAAGGCCTGGATTGCCAGTATCGTTTTATTTATTATTATTGGCTCTTTTACTTTAATTTTCCTTTATATTCCGTTTTTTAATGCAGTAAGTCAAGCAGAAAATGTTATTAATAGTTCAACAGCATCAAATGCTGCCAAACTTAAAGCAAGTAGTGAGACAATTTTAGATTTTGGAGCTTTAAGTATTAATGGTATAACTTTTAGTATTCAAGTAGGATCATTCAAGATTACGATTTTTGATATATTAGATATGACTGTTCTTACATTAATTAGTATTTTAATCATCCCTGCTTATTATTATAGAAAAGATAACAATTGGAGAGAAAAAGTAGATGAACATCTTCCAAATTTATTACGAGAAATTTCAGATGCCCAAAAAGTAGGTTTACCCCTGCCAAGAGCAGTTGTTGAAGCCTCAAAGAGGCAATATGGTCCTTTAACTGATGAATTGCAACTAATGGCTGCTAAGATATCATGGGGTATCCCTTTTTCTCAAGGTTTACGTGAAATGCAAAAAAATATTCAAACTCCACTTTTTGATAGAACCTCCATTCTAATATTAGAAGCCGAAAAAGCTGGTGGTCAGACAGATGAAATATTTGATTCAGCATATGTTCATGTAACTGAATTGTTGGGGTTAAAAAGAGAACGATTAGCTTCGATGTCTTCTTATAAATGGATTATTGTTGTTGCATTCCTTGTTTTTGCATCCGTAATTGTTATTCTACTCAATTCATTCTTTATTCAACTCTCTAAACAAACAGCTCAATTAAACAATTCTGGAAGTTCAAGTTTAAGCACATTTGGTGGATTACCACTTCACCTTGCTTCGTTACAACTTTTATTCTTTCATCTTTTACTGATTGAAGGAATATTCGCTGGTTTAATAGCTTCCAAAATGTCTACAGGAAGATACACTAAAGGTTTATTCAATTCAATTTACCTTTTAATATTAGCATGGGGCATTTTTAAACTTGGGGCGCTATTAGCCTAGTATTTTTTAAAACAATGAATTATCTTCATCTTCTCCTTCATAATCATCATATGCATGTGGATTTGTTCTGGCTTGAGCTCGCTGGTTCTGATAATTAAATAGTAAGTACTCAAAAGAATTTTTATCAATATCAATATCTTGGGGAAGAGTTTCTTTGTATCTCTTAATTCTCAAAAATTCTCTCTTTTTAATAAAATCAAGCTCAGCCTCATATAGTCTTTTTAATAAATATCTCTTGTTAATTATGTAAATATCTTCATAAATTACGATTTTTCTTTTTCTTTCAGTTGGATCTTGATCTTCTTTGTAAGTAATAATATCTTCTTCTAGAACTGGTAATTCTGCAGATTCAAACACTTGGCTAGCTAAATTGCTTAATCTTTTTATAAACCCACGTGGAATGATTATTGCTCTAATTTTTCTTTCAACCAACCATTTTGCCGTATTTGAACTCCCACCAGAAGGATCCAAAATTAACAACACATCACCAGATCGTATTCCAAATTCTTTTTGAGCTTTTTCCAATTCATCAAAATGTAATTTGTTTATTGGTTTTAAAGGAACTTGTTCCCCACGTATCCAAATGGTCCGTATTCTCTTAAGTTGATCAATCAATTGAAGTTTTTCTTGAATAACGTCATTTAGTGAGATTTTTTCCTTTTCTAAATTAATTATTTCAACAGTTTTCTGTTGAATAACTCGATCACGTTCCATCCTATTTTGAAACTTTGATTCTAAATTTTCAATTTTAATATTTAGAGATTGAATCTCTTGCGTTAATTTGACATTTTCTTTTTCTGTATTTTTTTTATCACGTTCTAACACGCGTAATGATAACTGTAATTCATCTATTTTCTGAATCTGTTTCTTGGCTAAACTTAATATTTCGATTGGTATTTGTACATGTTGTCTTTCAGATTCCTGCACACTATTGGTTAAAGATTCAGATGTATATTGTGCCTCAATTAGAGTAATTGCATCATGTGAAGTTATTCCAGAGAGAACAAGATCAATTAACTTTTCAGTATATCTTTGAAGCTCGTTTTTATCCGCTAATAATTTTAATATAGAAATTATTTTAGGTTTAATAGAATTAAAGCCTTTAATTGCAGCAAAAAGGGCATCACGACAATGATTATCATATTTTTCAGAAATTTCATATTTTTCTAAATAATCCTGAACTACACCTCTTTTTTCAGTTCTTGCTGTTGCACGGCTAGATGGAGCATAAATTTGAGCTCCTAAATTTCTGCTTAATCTTTGAACGCCATACGGTGGAGGAAAATTGACATCTGCACAAACTAATACAGCTTTACCAAATTTTGTTATCTTTCTTATTATTTGTGAAGTACTAAATTCTCTAGCTGAATAGAGATAAAGGATAGCTCCCGTTCTTGCTGATAATATTGCTAACCCAGTCGTGGTTCCAGGATCAAGCCCAATAATAACACTATCAACTGATTTAAAAACAACTTTTTTGGGAGCATTAGTACTCAAAGGAATATATTCAAGTGCTGATTTTGGAATTTTTTGGACATGTGCAAATGCAAGTTCATTTGAGACCTTTTTAGCCAAGCTGAGTATATCTGAATACTTAACATAGCTATTATTTCCCAATTGAATAACCAAAATGATACTTTTTGAATAATTGAAGTTATCATATTCAATATTAAATTCATCTAAGTAATCTTGGATTTCTTTTGCAACATTATTTACCGAAATCCTCATATTTCTCTCGTATCGAGGTTGAGACCAACCGCCTCGACCAATTCCTTTGGTCTTAGATATTGATATTTTAACCTCGTCTTCAAATAAAAGGACTTTATAACCGATACCAACTGTTACTAAACGTGCAATTAAATTTGATGACATCATGGCATCTGGTTTACCATTTGAATTGTTCCAAAGATTAATTTTACTAGCTAAATTTTGCAATTTTTGAAATCCATCATTTGGATTACCAGTCACTTGAATTATAGTAGTTGTATCCGGCAATCTTTTTGCAAATTGTATTAATTCTTTAGTATTAGAGGCAATCTCTTGTAAATTATCAAATGCCAAAAAATCTGGTTTTAATTTCTGTATAAAATGTAATAAACTTTTGTAATCAATTTCAGAAATTTCTTCAATAATTGTTGAAGTTAAATTCTCATATCTTAAAGCAGTTAATGCAAATTTTGATTTATTCTCTCCAGTAGCTAAAGCACTAGTGCCAGGAAGTATGTCGCAACCAATAACAATCAATTTAAAATAAGTCGCCTGATTAAAGGTATAGAAACAAAAGAAACTATTAATTTCTTGGTATGTAAAATTATTTTGAAATGATAATTTATTTACTTTCTTTTTCGTCGATTAAATTGTGATGGTTTCGTGGATTGGTTTACTTGGGAACCTTATTATCTTAAAGTTGCAAACGAATTAAAATTAAATATTGAAAAAGACTACGAAATAGCTGAAAAATTCAGTCTATTGATTAAAAGAGACCATCCAAGTGGCCTTAATGATATCTCAAGAAAAATAAAATCCAAAAAACCGACAAATGCATGGATTTTTGGTGCAGGTCCGAGTTTAGAAGGTGATTTTGAGGTTTTCAAAAAATTTTATTCTGCTAAATCAGATTTGATTATTGGAATAGACGGTACTTGTCTGTTTCTACTAGAACAAAAAATTTATCCAGATATTATTTTTTCTGACCTTGATGGTTCCCTTGACGCAGTTCTTGAATGTATATTTCATGGATCAATCCTGATAATTCATGCACACGGAGATAATTTCGATAGTGTATTGAATTTTTATCCAAATATAACCAAATTTAATTTTTTACCAACAGTTCAAACAAAACCGGATGAACCATATATATTTAATGTCGGTGGATTTACAGACGGTGATAGAGCAATTTCAGGTATTTTAGAATGGTTTCCCTTAGTAAAAATTATTCTTCTAGGTTTCACATTTGGAAAAATTCAAGGGAGATATAGTAAGCCTACTAAATTAAAAAATCATGTTAATGCTACTGAATTTAAGTTAAAAAAATTAAATTTTGCTAAAGAATTCATAATGGTATTAGGAAATATATATCCTAATCAATTATTCAATTTCTCTAACCCTACTGAGACAATTACGGGTGTTTCACAAAATTTATTTTATAATAAAACCTAATGAATACTTTTGAGTTATCAATATATGAAATTTGATGCAATCATATTAGCAGCGGGAAAAGGCAAACGCATGAAGCCTTTTTCAGATGTCATTTCAAAACCTATGCTACCTCTTCTAAATAAACCGCTTGTTTCACTCATTGCTGAGCAATTATTACGCATTGGAGCTGAGAAAATAGTTGTAACGGTCTCGAAATCAAACGAAGAAGAATTCAAAAGTTACTTTCAAAAACAGCATTACGCTGATAAAATTACTTATTGTCTTCAGGATCCACCACAAGGAACCGCTGACGCAATATACAAAGCAGGGTCGATGTGTTCATCAAAAGTTATCTATTCGATGGCTGGGGACAATCTTTTCAGTGAAAATTTTTGTAAATCCATGGTAGAAGAATTTTTCAAATTGCAAAAGAATAAGACATGCATCATGGCCTTAATGGAAGTAACAAAAGAAGAAATAACAAAGTTAGCATCAGTGAAAATGACTGAAACAGGATTAATTACATCAATTGTTGAAAAACCAAAATTTGAAGAAGTAGAATCTACTTTAGCTTCATGGTCAATGTACATTTTTGATAAAGCATTATTAAAATATTTCGGATCAGTTTCACTTTCTGGTAGAGGAGAATATGAGGCACCAGATGCTTTCAAAGCAATGATGCAGCACAAAGAAACGATTACCCTTAAGGGGCTGATTAATACTGATTCGTATATTCACATTTCAAATCCATTTGATTTATGGAAAAATAATCTAGCTCTAATTAGAGAAAATGAGAATTTAATAGCCAAAGAAACAAAAATAGGAGATAACACAGTAATAAAGCATTCAATTATAGGTGAAAATGTTTTTATTGGGAACAATTGCATTATTGAAGATTCTGTTATTTTAAAAAATGTTTTATTACCCCCTAATTCTAATATACAAAAATCAATAATAGGAAAAAAAGAATCTGGATATGAACAATATATAGTTACTGAAAAGGAATAATTATAATGTCATTAAAGGAATTTCAATTACTTGTAGATAAATTTGTTAATCAATTTGAGGTTGGTTATTGGCCACCTTTGGCAATGTTAGGTGCATTGGTTGAAGAGGTGGGTGAAACAGCAAGAATTATTAATGCTAAAGAAGGTCACAAACCAATGAGAGCAGAAAAAAATCTTGATAACCTTCTATCTGAGGAAATAGGTGATATTCTATTCTCTATTTCATGCCTTGCAAATTATTACAATATAAATTTGGATGACGCTTTTGAAAATACTATTAATAAATATAATAAGAGGGATGAGTCAAGATGGAAAAGAAAAGATGAAATATAAACTATTTTTGATATTAAATAGTTAGTTTTATAATCAAAAACCAAATTTTGAAAAATTACAAAAACTAGTAAAAATTCTATCTTTTAATGAAACCTTTGTAAAATTAAATTTACTGTAATGATGATTTGTTAATGGAAACAGTCAAAATAGACCAAAATATGAAAGAAATAAACTTTCCAAAATCAACATATTTTCGAGGATTATTATTTACAAGAATTGAAGATCATGGACCAGATATTACTGCTAATTTCACAAATCTAGAAGAAGGACAAGCACTATCGTTGGCTGTCCAAGCATTTACTTTAATTGGAGTTGGAACTGGATCAAGATCTTCTGGTAGTTGGGTAGGTAATGTTTTTGGTCCAATGCCTGTTCCAACTGGTCAATTGGTCAATTCTCTAATATATCCATTTCTTATTGATGACCAATCATCAAAAGATTCTCGTGTGAGAACAGCAGGTCGATTTTGTGCTATCATTATGTTAGTTAGCAGACAAATGCAAAAATATGATGAATTTAGAGAATTTTTAATTAATTATTTAGCAGAATGGACTAAAACTCAAAAATTTTCTGAGGAGTACATAAAACAACTTTTCTATACTGTTCAAAAACAGCAATCTTTACAATTGAAGGAAGAAGAAGAAATAGCCTCAGAAAATACGCTTAAAGGAGGAGAGGATGTGCTTAAAAAAATATTAGCTAAACAATCAATAAAGATAAATCTTTTAGAACACCTAGTTAGTCTGGATTCAATTGGTAAGGCTTTAGCAAATATGTTTGAATCAAATCCGGAAGGAGGGACAGTTGAACAATTATCAAAAATGGTAGGAATGAGCCGAATTATGATGGGATGGAACCTGCGAAAGTATGTAAAATCAGGCCTTATTCAAATAGAGAATAATAACATCTATTTTATTAAATAAAAAAGTCAAATATATTTTATTCTAATTTTGAGTTTATTCCTAAACTCCTGGGTCATATAAATCAAGATCACTTAAATCCATCTGGAATGAAAATCTTAGATCGGAGTTGATGTCCAAGAATTTATTGATTCGGTCACAAAAGACCTCAGAAACATTTGCTTCAAACCATTTCATTCGCATGCCTAGATGGAGTTGGAAAAAAGCTTGTTGAATTCCAGCTTGAACTCGTTCCCTATTAGCACGTTTAATGATCTTGGTAATAAGAGGATGTCGAACTATATCCCATCCAGGTGCTGAACCTCGAATTGAAGCATATCTACTTGCTAAATATTCATCATCACGTCCTTGCCAATTACCCGGTTTGAAGTAAAGAGGATCAAAAAGACCAAAATCAATTTCCTGACAGGATTTGCGACCATCTTCAAGATTATGAATTAAATAATTTCCTGCGTGACGATCCCAAGCACCTGCAACAATGTCAAATACAATCATGCGACCTAGGTTTTCAGGTGTTTCTTCTGCAATTCGATCAAAATCATGTTCTTCACCTTTATATAGTGGCTTAGAGCTTGGTGTAAGTGTTTCTATAAAAACATGTCCGCCTTCACCAAATTGATCAATAATTTGGTCCCCTGTGCCACCTTCTATAATAACAGCATTTCCTGGAACGTCTGTACGTAAAAATGCACCTAATAATATTACGTCAATCTCACGATCGACATTTCCACCAGCTCCTCCATATTCGGGATCTAATAATGATTTTATCAATATTCCACTGCCATCTGTATTTGAAAACAATAAATATGTCTTATTCGCAGCTTCATTACTTGGAATTTGATGAAGAAGATAAGGAATATGATCTGTGCTAAATTGACTTAATACTAAGTGATCAAAACGCTCGAAAAAATCAATTGTTTGTTTATAAAAGGAATAATGTTTCTCTCCTCTTGACAAAATCGCAAAATTTCCATAAAAACCTTGACAAAGAGAAGATTTTCTAATTGCCTTAATATCTTTATTCCCTAGATCAGTAATATCTAGAAAAAGACCAAAAGGTTCTACGCTTGTATCAGGAAGCCATTTCTGGGCAGTTAAAATTTTATCCAGTAGTAAGGTATCTTCAACTTTCTCAAATAAATTTTTTAACCTTTCTCTTAAATATAGGATCGGAATTACCTTTGTTTTATGAAATTTCTCAGGTTTATTCTTTTTTATCTTCTCATAATCCTCAGCACCTCCCGGATAATCCCATACAGAGATAAGATTACAGCCAACAGATTGATTGTATTTGAATTCGTGTCGAACTTCCTTTTTAGATACTGGGCTTGAGACAAAATTCACAAAAATAACTTCTTTGATTTGTTTATTAAATAAATATACCGCAATTATTAAAATCTTTCTAATTTTACTCTAAAAAATTTTTTATTATCGCTAAACACTTAAAGCCTCGCTTTGCGCGTTAAAAAGACATTATCAATTTAAATTGGATTATTTTGCTTTGAAGGAAAACAACTATAAAAATTAAAAGAAAAAATGTTACTCATATTATTTACGGTCGTGAACCAAAAAGAAGCGTTCCTATTCGGATCATAGTACTCCCCTCTTCAATTGCTATTTCAAAATCATCAGACATACCCATACTTAGTACAGTACAATCAGGAAAAGAATTTTGAACATTTTCGAAAAGAGTGTGCATTTTATTAAAAAAATTATGAAGGGCAGATGAATTTACCATGTTTAAAGGTGAAATAGTCATTAATCCTTTACATTGGATAAAATCTGTTTCATCTGTAATGTAATTGATAATATCAAAAAGTTCATCAGGTTTGCAACCTGATTTATTTTCATCACCACTCAAATTCACTTCCATAAAAACTGGGTACCTTTCTTTTTCAACTTCACGATCAGAAAAAACTTGAGGAATACGTTTATTAAGTTCTTTGAGAAGTTTAATTGAATCAACACTTTGAATAAGATCAAAATTTTCAAGTACCTTTTTAATTTTATTGGTTTGTAGATGGCCAATAAAATGTTTTTCAACGGAAGGTTTGTAGTTAGAAACAAGTTGGATTTTTTCAATGGCATCCTGAAGATAATTTTCACCTATACAATTAAGACCTAAATCAAGAAATGGTTTAATAACATCAAAACTTTTACTTTTCGTAGCTCCAAGTAAAGTAACTTCAGAAATTGGACGATTGGACTGATCACAGGCAAATTGTATGCGATCAAGAAGAAAATTATAACGTTGTCCGGGACTCTGGTGTAAATTTATCATAGTTATCGAACAACAAGTCTGTGGAAAAGAGTTTTATTATATTTATTTATTTCACATATACGATGAATAGGAATACTATCAATTTTTGAAATTTCTATCCATTCTTTTAGTGATATTTCTTTAAAAGTGTCAAAATCACGGTAGACTATTGTATATCCATCTATTCCATCTGAATGAATAGCAAAATCAATAATTTCTTTAATCTGACTTTTCTTAACCATAATATTGATACTCAGTATGTAATGTTTTCACATATACAAATTAAAGTATATAAAAGTTTTGTATAAGAAAAAGTCATCCGAATTAATTTGGAAAATCAAGGAAAATAAAAATTAGATTAAAAAAATAGTGCCGAGGGGGGGCTTTGATCCCCCGATCTCATGATTTCTCATGATTGGAAGGCGTTTCTAGCCGCTTCTTAGTATCTCAAGTGAGACACGATTATGAGTCATGCGCCTTAACCGGTCTAGGCCACCTCGGCTATTCAACATATTTTTTAGTTATAATTACTACCAATATTACTTTAACACGTATAAAGGACAAATATACTAGAAATAAAAAATGAATAAAAAATACTCAATTGCTAGGTAAAATAGC
>DAHXPE010000059.1 GCA_027364495.1 Candidatus Heimdallarchaeota archaeon
TTCAAGTTAATAATGCATTTTAACCTTAAAAATGAATTAAGAAGATTAAAAAAGATTAAATTGATAAAACAAGATAAAATATTTACTTAATAATTTTTTGAGGTGGCAATTTATAAATTGGACCCTTTGAATTAAAAAAGAAAGATTTTTTTGAGGTGGCAATTTATAAATTGGACCCTTTGAATTCAAAAAGAAATTGAAAATTTTTAATTTTATTTCGGCAATAATTGAGTTATATTTACCTTTCTTTATTCTTATTAAGTTGATTTTACTAGATATTCATAAGCAGATGATAACTCTGCAGTGATTCCGATTGCTGGCTGTCGTTCGGTTTTAGGTTTTGATCCGGAGGGAAAAAAATTATTTTTGATACTCCTTTCAATCGTGAGTCTGATTGTTAGAAATTCAATGAATAATTTATCTGCAATATCTAATCAGAAGATAAATATTTTATGTAAACCATTTTCTTTTTTATTACTGCATTCGAGCATTCATTGATTGAAATCGTTCATCTAATTCCTTTTTTGATGCATTCATGACTTGGTCGGTAAAACCATAACCAATTTCTTCTTTGCCTTCAATCAATTGTTTCATAACAGCGGCTACAAATTCATCAGCTTTTGTACCGAATGAAGCACCTCTTTTTTTACGTCCTTCTATATTTAATTCAGATTCAACCGCAGGTGGAATAATTTCAATGACTTTCATAGAAGATTTAGCATTAATCAATTGTTGTCTTAAACATTTAGTAAAAACATGAAGACCAGCCTTTGTTGTACTGTATATTGGCATTCTAACGGCTGGTGTAAATCCTAAACCGGATGATACATTAATAATATAAGTTTGGCTCTTTTTATTAAGTAGGAATGGAACAAAAAGTATACACATATGAATTGGAGCTTCTAAATTTATTTTTAGTTCGTCTTCACCTCTTAATAAGTCATCTAAACCGTTAATTAAATTGACATCTCGTTGAATGCCAGCATTGTTTATTAAAATGTTCAAATTTGAAAAATTTTCCTTAACATACTCTAAAAGTTTTTTTCTGTCATCCTCTTTCGAAATATCACACTGAAATATTTTTATTTTAGGATATTTTTTTTGGACTTCCATTAATCGATTTTTTCTTCGACCACAGATTAGTACTTCAGAACCAGCTTTAATGAATGCTTCAGCGAGAGCATATCCTATACCAGTGGCACCACCAGTAATTAGAACGGCATTATTTGATGTATTCACTAGTTTTTCAACTCCTGTAATTATTTAAAATCATCTAAAACTTGTTTTTTAAATTTATCTAAGTTCGCTCCTAATTTTCAATAAAAATTATTTACCTGTCTAATTTGCTATTAAATTGCTCTTCATTTCATTCTAATTTTATTTCATCATTATTTGCAATTTTTTTTTTGCAGATTAATTATAATAAGGGTTAGTATTTTCTATCAATACTATATTTTAAAAAATTTAATAATTAGAAAGCCCCTCAGCATTTCTAATGCGGTCCTGTTGTTTTGAATATAATATCCAGCCGAATATACAAGAGAAAATAGCGATTATATGTAATAAAATAAATTCAAACCAATACGCATTCAAATAAGAGCCTAGACCTATGGATTGAACAAATTGATTTGAAATTAGTTCTGGATTGGAACCAACAAGAGTATTTCTGAATAAGTCAACAGCATAGCTTACAGGAATTAATTTTGAAATTATTCGGATTGATGGTGGTAAAATACTAAATGGGAAGAAAATTCCACAAACAAACATGAATACAAATTGAACTAAATTTAAAACAACTTGTGCTCGTTTCATGCGTAATATGATAGCTCCGAAAAGTAATGATAACCCCAGAAACATAAGTAAAGTGACCAGTAAGACCCAAAAGCCTAATAAAAGATTATGGGTTGGAATTTTCATAAAAAATGAGAACCCGATGACTATAATAATATTACCAATAAAACCAACGATTATTTGTCCTATTGCTCCTCCTAATAGGACAATTTGAGGACTGGAACTTGATAAATATAATTGCTCTAGCGTTCCGTTCATTTGTTCACGTCTGACAAAATTAGCAACCGACCACATAAGATTACTCATAAAGAGAAAGATAACAAGGCCCCAAATAGCATAAGCACCAACATTATTTGTGGTATTTTGAATTGAATTTGGGTTTGAGAAAGCAAAAGCGCTGAGAACAAACCAGACACCTATTATGAAAATAAAAGATAATCCAGCTAAGAAATTCAAAGGATAACGGAGTTCAACATATAATTCTTTTTTTACAGCAGAACCCAATGGACCAAATCTACTTTGCATTTTCATTTTTATCACCTAATAATGGCTAATACCTTCTTCTTTTTCCATTCTTTTCAAAGATCTTGAAAAAATTATAATTCCAGCTAAAGCCCATACTATTGCTAAAATACAAATCGCTATAAAATCAAATAAAATTGGAATATTTCCTAAATATTTGTTCATACCTAAAATAACAAGCATAGGTGGGCTCCCAGTGACAATATAACGAATATCTTGAACAATCCAAGTTCCTGGGAATAAGATACTAATAATTTGAACTTCAAAGGGTAAAATCGTGATAGGGAAAAATACGCCCATTAATGTTCCTAAAATAAATTGAAAAATTGATAAGACATTACTTATTTCTTTGAATCGTATGATAAAAGCACCTAAAACCATAGATAGTCCTAATAATGGAATAAATCCTAATACCATGAGAAAAATGGAAAATAAGAATAATGGAAGATCGATAGAAACAAGTAAACCCGGATCAAAAATCATTAAACCAATGAAAACACCAATTAAAAATGTTCCAATAGCCATAATAGCGCTAACAAGACCTCTACCAATCACAACTAACCCTTGATTAGCAGGTGTTAACAATAAACTTTCTAACGTGCCTTGCTGTTGTTCTTCACGCATATAGTTAGCATAATCCCATAAAGCATATAATACTAGGGTCCAGCTATTTGTTCCTAAAATCAAGAATGCTTCAGGATGCGTTCCACCACCATTTTCTGCAAAAAAAGTTTTATATTGTGGACCACCAATTGCTCGGCCCATAAAAATTGGTAACATTGCAAATAGTATTGATAACACAATGAAGAAAACTAAGGTTCCTTTATAACTTTTCCACACTATTAAAGCTGTTAAAAATGTCGTCTTGATTATTCTGAATGGATTTTTCGTTGGTGGAATAAATTCATTCTGGGACATTTAATCATCTCCTCCTTTGATTGTGGTATCCTCAGCTAAAGTTCTTCCTGTTTTCTCCAGGAAGACATCTTCAAGGGAGGGGATTTCTGTTTTAATGTCTATAATTTTCAGATTTAACGTTTTAAATAAATCTAATAACTCATAAATTATAGATTGCTCTCCAGTTATTATTTTGACCAATGGAGAGGAATCTATGCTAGCTGGAATAGCTGTTACACCAAGTACTCCATTTATTCCTTTTATTGATTCGACCAGTGTATCAGGTAAAATATTAAGTATTACGGTAATTGAATTATGCTGTGATTTTCCTAGTTCATGCCGTAAATTAGTTGGAGTATCAACAGCTATTATTTTTCCAAAGTCAATTATTGCTACTCTATGAGATAACTCCGTAGCTTCTTGCATGTTGTGGGTTGTTAAAAAAATCGTTTTCTCCTGTGTTTCATTAATTTTTTTGACAATACTTCTCATAATTCTTGCTGCCCTTGGATCGAGAGTAGCAGTTGGCTCATCTAAAAAAATAATTGGTGGATCATTAATTAATGTCTTTGCGAAGGCAATTTTGTATTTTTGACCTGAGCTTAATGATTCAACAGGCCGCTCTAAAAATTCTTGTAAATCCAAGAGATCTGTTAAGTCTTTTATTCTTTCCGCTATTTGCTTATCAGATTGATAGTATAATGAACCAAAAAATTCTAGATTTTGTTTTCCAGATAATTTCCAATAAATGGATCTCTCACCCATGAGCATTGCATTAATTGATGAACGAATTTTTTCTGGTTGCTTGTAAATATCATAACCATTAATTATTGCTTCTCCAGATGTTGGTAACAGAAGTGTTGTTAATATTTTTATTGCTGTTGTTTTTCCAGCACCATTAGGTCCTAAAAAGCTAAATATTTCACCTTTTTTAATTGTTAATGAAATATCCTGTAATGCATAGACTTTTGTTTTCTCAGATTTAAATAGACCTTTTCGTAATTTAGTATTAAATGTTTTTGAAATGTTTTTCATTTCAATAATGTTTGAATTAGTAACGCTGGAAGTCAAATATCTTACAACCGATAAATTACAAAATTAAAAACAACAAATAAGTTCTAATTGGAAAAGAAAACAATAGTTTATAATGACTATTAATTTTAAATTATTTTTCCCAATGATCTTTAATAAATTGTCTTTAGGTAAAATGTAAGAATTTTTCTATTTACTTATGTTTGATAAAAATAAGCTATTCTAATTAAAATTGTAAACCAGATTAGAATAAAATTTTTGGACCAACGATACTACTAGTTCTCTACAAACTTTAGATTCATATACACTCTTTTTTTACTTCTATTCAGAAATCCTACGAATTAGTATTTGGCTAATTATTTCAAAAACTTTCGAAATATTTGTTCCATTAAGAGCTGAAGTTTCAATAAAAAAGAAAAATTTATCGTTTAAATTATATTCTTCAGTTAAGATTCGATATAATTTTAATCCGTCTTCAGTTGATAGTGGATCCTTGATTTCGGATCGTAAGTCTATTTTATTTGCCACTAATATTACAGGGCTTTTTTTCAAATCTAGCTTTTCATGTGCTATTTGGACCCACTTTTTAATCTTTAGATAGGACTGAAAATTTTCTATATCATACATAAATACAATTGAATGAGTCCCAAGTAAAAATTGCTTTGTTAATTCATCATGATTTGCATCGCCGTAGATATCCCAAATTGAAAAAGAAATTTTATGTGTTCTATCTTCTGAATCTTTAATTTCTATTTGCTTGAATGATATATCACTTCCAAATGTTCTCTGATAGCGTTTGCTAAAATCACTACCCATATATTTATTAATTAAAGACGTTTTACCGACAAAAGAATCTCCTAAAACTACAACCTTTACTGTCAGTCTACTTGAATTTTCATTCATATTAATTTGCCAAATTCATTTAATAGTAAATTTTTCAAAAAAAATAATTCTATGGAACAAAAAGCAATAATTTTTTGAGAACATTTTAAGATTCTTGCTAAAAAATGCTTAAATATTATAGTGGATTTTTAAGATAATTTTTTATAATATAATAAAAATTTATTGTATTTAATATGCTTTGGTATGAATTTATATTTCTATTCTTCGCAAACGTTCTACTACTAATTGACATACTTTTAATTTTGAAACCCGTTTTCAAATCCCCTATTATTGAAATAAAGCTATTTTTCATTGGAATGATAATAAGTGCCATAAGCTTTTGTTTATATATGATTGTGGCATTGTATTCAAATGCTTATCAAAATATTCCTCCTTATGCTGAAACTTTTGATAAAGCAGGGTATTTTTTTTCAATGATTGGGTTATTATTCCTAGGTTTTGCTTTTATTTTACCTAATTTCAGATCTTCATATTCAAATGTCTTATTTATTACAATATTTTCAATTTTAGGATCTTCTGCAGCTTTCGTGAACGGGATGACTTCTAAAATAAGCATAAATGGTGAATTCATAAAATCTACTCATAATCCTTTTGGTTTATTATTAAATTACTTATTTATAGCCATTAATTTATATGTAATATTTCGTAGGGTTTATGAAGTATCAAAAATATCACAACTTTCTAAAAATAGAACAAAATCAGTAAATTCTTTAAAAATTTTATTAGTTTTATTTACAGTGTCATTTCTTGTATCAGTACTGACAAATATAATTTCACCAAAACAAATTTTACCAAATTATTTTTATTTTTTATTTGTTTCAATAGCCTTTGCATTTTTTATTTATTTTTATTTAAAAGATAAGGGATTTTTTTTCTTGACACCGATATCACTTGACGCATTGATAATAATGCATAAAGAATCAGGGATGACAATATATTCGGAATCTTATAAAGAAAATTTTAGAGTAGAAGATATGCTTAGTAATATATTTACACTATTAAATATCTCATTACAGGAATTCATTTTAGCGAAAAAAGACCTAGTAGAGATCATATTTGCCGATAAAACGGTAATAATAGCACCTGGAAAGCAAATTTCTTCAATTCTCATTGCAAATGGAAAAAATCTAATTATTGAAACATTGACAAAAGCACTAACAACAAATTTTGAAAAAAAGTTTACTAAAGAGATAATAGAAGGATCGGAAAAGAATTACTTCGATAGAATGAAATTTTTAAGCTTTCTAGAATTTACGAGTGAAGTTAGAAGATATCTTCCTTTGTAGATCTCATATTGAAAGAGGAGATAGAAAGTATCAAAACTAGCTGGTGGATTGGCCTTACAGTCTAAACTACTAATAAAATTTTATTAATCTTAAAAAAATCAAATTTTTTTATTATTATATTATAAACTAGTTTGATAATAATTCATATCAGTTTTAATAAGAACATTTGATTAAAAATTGATTTTTAGCATGATTTTTGGCAATTTTAGATGAAAAAAGAGATTTTTTTAATTCTTTTTGTTTTTCTAATTTTTGGAAAAAATTTTCCTGTTGATTTAACATATTTGGAGTAATTATTTCCAATTCTGTCAATCATAACTGATTCTTCAAATGATGCAGTTTTGTGATAAAAAAAATCCCAGATAATAAGAAAAACGTAAGAAAAGGATCTAATATTACATTTTTATTATTCAATAAATCGCTTTCAAAAGTTAAGGATGGATGATTAAAATTTTAAAGGAAGATTGTAATAAAATAGAATCTGCAATGTTATTGAAATATTATCTTTTTTAATTCATTGACTAGAAAAGTAATGTCTCGGAATTTAATCCGTTGTATTTTCTCCAATGAAATTAATTGGTCGATTTAATTCCTCATTAAAATCAAAGTTTGTGAATAGTAATTTCGTTAATGACTTCAACAATGATATTTCTTGTGGTATTTTAAGATCTAAATAAAAAAATATAAATAATATCTCTTGATTCATTAATTATGACTTTTAAAAATGATCGATTTGAGTCAAAACCATGTGATTTTAATAATAATTCGTAATATATTTCATTACTCGAAATCTCATGATAAATACTAGGACTGATTCTAATAACGTTGAGCGGAAGTGCTGGAAATGCTAATCTGATTTCTATTTCTAATAATTCTTTTACAATAACCTATGGATAAATAATATAAAAAAAAACATTCAAATAATTATTCTTTATTTTCTTCTATAATTTGTTTCATTTTGTTAAATGTTTCATTGCTTAAAGATTTTTTAGCAATTTTATTATGTCTTTTGAATAAGAGAAAATTTCTAAAATAAAACCAAAATTTCAAATTTTTTTTATACATTTTGATTTAGTTTTTTTGTATTCTAAATATGTAATCGAAACATAAGCTGAAAACCCTATGATGCCAAGTAAAACAAGAAAAACTAAACCGATTAATCCAATTGAGGTTAAAAATGAAATTTCAGATAATCCACCATCCATTATAGTCCAATCAAATTTTTTAATGAGCTTTTCACGAGCATTCTGAGCAGATACGCTATAACGTGAGTTACCTGCATCAAAAACTACTTTATGCCGTAAAGTAGGTAGAGATGACCACCCAAGCAATAATTTATCATAATTAGAAATCGATAATGAAATACCAGCAAACATGTAACTCATATTATTTACTCTTGAAATGTTCCAGAGGTTGAGTGGCTGATTAAAACTAGTCGCATTATAAAACATATTACTCATATCATTTACTTGCGAAACGTTCCAGGGGTTGAGTGGCTGGTTAAAACTACTTGCATTATAGAACATAAAACTCATGTCAGTTACTTGCGAAACATCCCATGAATCAAGTGGCTGGTTAAAATTTGTTGTATAACCAAACATACCCTTCATATCTGTTACATTAGAAACATTCCATGAGTTAAGTGGTTGGTTAAAACTGGTTGCTCCGATAAACATATAACTCATGTCAGTTACTTGCGAAACATCCCATGAGTCAAGTGGTTGGTTAAAACTGGTAGCTTCACCAAACATATAATTCATATCAGTTACCGATGAAACATTCCAAGAATCAAGTGGATAATCAAAAAGACTGGCACCGTAGAACATTCTACTCATATCAATTACTCGTGAAACATCCCATGAGTCAAGTGGCTGGTTAAGACTAGCAGCTCCTAAGAACAAACTACTCATATTTGTCACTTGTGAAACGTTCCATGAATTAATTGGCTCATTAAATCTATAAGCACGATTAAACATATCGCTCATGTCAGTTACTCGTGAAACATTCCAAGTATTAAGTGAAAAGTCGAAGTTGTTTGCTGAGTTAAACATATTGCTCATATTTGTCACCTGTGAAACATCCCATGTGTTAATGGGTTCATTAAAATTTGTCGCTTCCGAGAACATACCACGCATATTTGTTACCTGTGAAACGTTCCATAAGTCAAGTGGTTGATTAAAATTTATTGCATTGTAAAACATATAGCTCATGTCAGTTACTTGAGAAACATTCCATGAATCTATTGAATAGGTAAAGCTATAAGCATCATAAAACATATAACTCATGTCAGTTACTCGTGAAACATTCCATCTGTTTAGTGGCTGGGTAAAACTATAAGCATCATAAAACATATAAGACATATTATTCACTTGTGAAACATTCCATGAATCTAAAGGTGCATTAAAATAAGTTGCATTAAAAAACATAGAGGCCATATCAGTTACATTGGATACATTCCAAGAATTCAAGTTACCTGAGCTTCCTAATGAACTGCAATTTTCAAATATTCCTACTAGGTCAGTTGTACCATTCAGATCTAATGCATCAGTTGTTGTTAAAACCAAATTTGTTGCTCCAGAGAAATAATAACCGGCATTTTCTAGTCTTAAAGGTCCCCAATTTGATATTTGAAGTAGTTTTACTGCATCGCTCGACCCTTTAAATCTCCATCCATCAATTGTTCCGGTAATATTTACGGTATATATTCCTGAAGAACTATAGGTATGCATTACAGTTGATTGATTATATTTTGTAATTTGATTTGAACTTCCATCTCCCCATGAAACATTAAAATCATATATTCCTTCAGATACTAAAGGTAATGTAATCTGGTTGCTCTTGCTACTTGTTGGACTTGTTATATTGGTTTGCCAAGTTGAAATAAATCCGGTAATATTTGAGCTTGCTTTCACAGAAGTAACGGTTTGCGTTCTGGTTGGTATTAAATCTGACTGTTTTTTTACTTGTTTATTATTTGTTTTTGTAAATATAGCATTTTGTAAATAATTATTCTGCCTAATTTGTTTTTGTTCAACGTGATTGTCAATATCTGTATCTTTAACTATCTGTGACTCATTCCTAAATCCTATGGAGAATATGATGCATAAGATGATAACATACATACCTATCGTCAGGTACCTCATCTTTTTTTTACATCCTTTTTCTAAGTTCAATCTAAATTCAAGATATTCTATTATTCACAATTAAAGTTGGAAATTCTTCAATCTCTTTTAGTATTAAAAACTAGTTTGATACAGTATTTGGGTCAAGTTTAATTATAGGCATACTATCTGATTTCTTTTCAATCTTTTCTATAGAAATAGGAGTAAATTTGTTGAGAAAATAATAAATTTGCATAAATTCTTTCACAGACAATTGTAAGCCAAGTCTTATACCAAAATTTTGAGTAAAATTAGATTTATTTGAAATAAAAAAGCAACTTAATCGATTTTTTTCATCAGATATCTTTTCAATGTCTTCTAGCGATAACCATGAATATTTATCCAATCTACGGTCACTCAGTTGTAAAGATGGATATTTTTTTTTGAAAGAATAAGGGAGAACTGCGAGGTGCATATTTGGTACTGATTTGTGAAAAAGAAATAGTTTTGATTTC
>DAHXPE010000060.1 GCA_027364495.1 Candidatus Heimdallarchaeota archaeon
CTTTCTTAAACGCAATAATAGATTTGCAATTATCACAAAACTTGACCATAAAGAGATCTTCAAAATTAACTAGATACAAAAACAATAATTATCATAATTTATAAAAATACTTGTGGGAATAAAAATTGGAGATTTTTCAGGTTCTCCCATGTTTATTCTTATGCCAGGGATATTTTTAAAGAAAAATCGTAAATTAATGATTTCAAGAATATTTGCAACAATTTTTGTGTGTGTAGCTATCGGATTGCTTGAAATACCTCTTTATTACCTTGTTGCAACAAATGTTGAACAAGTGGATTTACAGATTGGGAGAAATAGAATACACACGAATAAAAAAAAAATTTAAAGTAAAAAACAATTCTTTTCACAAAATAGGTTAAATTAATATTTCTAAAATAGAAATTAAATATTTAAAATGTGAATATTGAGCCTGTGGTAAAGGATAAAATTCATTATTTTGGTTATTTCCTTCAGAAATATACTTAACACCTCATAATAAAGCTCCGAGTAGAAAATCGGAAATATAATTTAAAATATAGAAGAAAAAGACTATGACACATATAATAGCTGAACCATGTATAACTGTTAAGAGCGCTGATTGTGTTGATGTTTGCCCAGTAGACTGTATTCATGAAGGAGATGACATGTATTACATTGATCCATCAGAATGTATAGATTGTCAACAATGTGTTTCAGCATGCCCTGTAGAGGCAATTTTTGCTGAAGATGAACTTCCTGAAAAATGGAACAGCTTCATTGAAAAAAATGCTAACTTTTTTAAATAAACTTTTTTATTAGAGTATTTTGAATTTTTAATGTGTTCCTTTAGGAGGACCTTTAAAGAAATTCAAGGTCATATAAATTTGACCTCTGTGATACATCTCATGATCATACCAGTATTCCAGCAATTTTACTGCTTTCATTTTTCCATATGGCGATTTCACAGGTCTTTCGTAATCCAAATCTGCTGCTTCCCGCAATAATTCTTCTGATACTACTTGTACTGGCGGAAAGAGTTTTTTCAAATCTTTTAATACCACATGTTCCCCTTCTTCCAGTTTCATTACAGTATCTTCTGTCCATTGACTCTTTACTCCTACGGGGTGTCCTGTTCTCGTTGGATCAAATGATTGTTGTAAATATTTTATTTCTGAATATAACTGGTGCCTTATTATTTCATCTATTGCCCATTGATGTGGTGTTGGTCTTTTTATTATCCATTCTTGATCTATTTCCGGTTTTCCTAAGTCGGTAAATGTTTCTTCGCGTATTTTATTTACTCGCTGATAGCGGTCGATCCAAAGTTTCTTATTTTTGCCTAATGACATTGTAACTGTTTCCGAGTTTCGCTTTTTTTCCCATCTCGAATTATATTTAAGTAGTAGGCTTGTTTATCTTTTAAATGCTCTGATTTACAAAATTTTTTTTTTTAATTTTTAGATTAAATTTTCTTTTTATAAATCAACTAATGTTCTTGTTCCCAAACAGTCTGCTAAATTTACTACTCCTATTAATTTTTATTTATCATTCACTGCTGGCAATACAGATAATTTATTTTCAAGAATTTTTTCTAAACAATAATCAATCGTATGTTCTACTGGTACATGTATCACCATACTCACTAAACCTTTCATTGTGTTTGTTGAACAGTTTTTTCTCTCTGTTACTCATTTTTTAGTAAATTTCTATCTAAAAATAATTTCAAAGGGTTTTCACCATCTGTTGTTATTATATAGTAAACTTCCTTTTCTATTAGTATTATTACAGATTATTGAATTGTAGCATTTGGCTTTACAGCAATATATTCATCATTAATTTGTAAACCTTTAACCATTGTTACCAATTTTTTAACCTTATTCCCCTGCTCACTCCATTTTCAATATACTTTCACGAAATTCTTTTTCATAGCAAAATATCAAAGTTTTCTGAAAATGTCTACGTGCGATATAAAATATTTTTCTGTATTCTCTTAAGGCTTTTCGACAATCCTTTATCTAAAATTAATCCTATCTTTTATTCTAAGTATGATTTGGATCCACCACAAATAGAAGAGTTATTCTTCTATTCCCACCGAACATCCTAAAGCATTGTATTGTGCTGAGACCGTCCCATTCCCTAATTGTTTTGGTACAAACTCTCAACTGCACTGGGGATTCCTGATAGTTAAAATGTGCTTCATGTTCTTATCATGTCGCATTTTTTTTTAGTTAGCATATTTTCATGAACCTCGTCGAAGTTTTGATGCTTTTACCTGAGCTGCTAACTTTAGATTAACCCTATCGTAGTATAAAAATGATTATTAAAAACACTTCAACCAAAAAGATACTTACTCTGCTTTATGAAAGTCTTCCGATTATAGCAAATCTGAATTATTATTACTTGAAGTTTTTACTTTGTTTTAGAATAATTTATGCATGATAGTTCTGTATTAATACAATAATAGGAATAACAAATACTCCAAACAAAATAAAAATAGCTGTTAACAAACCTTTTCTTTTTTTCTTTCGTAAGCAGGTTCTACATAGCCAATGCTTTTTAAAGTTTTTTTTCTCGCCAAAGTAAGCATAATTTAAAAAATTATGTGTCCAGTATTCTGTCATACAATCATTACAATATGGTAAATCGCAATCCTCACATATTCTAGTCGATTTTACATCAGAGTGAATTGTGCAATTTGTCCTACTTTCTATTTTAAATTTCTTTTTAACTGTTTTTTCCAAATTATTTTTTCATCCTTTAAATAAGAGGAGGGTTGACTGATTTTAAAATTTTTACTTAGATAAAATAAATTTTTACCAATATACATTATATTTAAAAGTGGGCGACTTATAATTCCCTTCTTTTGCTATGAGACTTCCAAAACTTTTAATATTCATTTGTAAAAAGTTAGTCTGATATAAAAAAAAAAAAAAAAATTACAATTTTTTATTTTACAATTTTTTATTTTAGATCTTGTAGAAGGCCATTATCATGGATACAAATCCAAAACAAGCGACATATAGAAGTCAAATCAAAGCTGCTGGTGGCATTGTTTGGAGGGAAAATCCTGATTCAGGTGAACCTGAATTCCTTTTATTACTTCATAAACATGGCCACTATTGGTCCTTTCCTAAAGGAAGGAAAAATAAAGGAGAAAGTGATATAGAAACAGCAAAGAGAGAAATAAGGGAAGAAACTGGAATTGAAGACTTTACGCTACTAGAACGTGGTGGAAAATTTATTTCAAATACCATGCGTTACTTTGTAAAACGAGGTAAATCGTTTATACCGAAAGAAGTTCGTTATTATTTGGTTAAATTCTCAAGACGTGTTGAAGTCAATTTATCAAAAGAACATATTGCTTATAAATGGCTTAAGTTTGACGAGGCAATTGCAAATTTATCTCATGCTAATTCTAAACAATTATTAACCAAAGTTTATTCAGATGGTGATTTCTTCGATGATGAAGATGATTTTTAATTAATTTATAAAAGGTTAAATCTTTTTTAATAGTAAAATTTTGCTCAGTAATCATTATATAAATACCTTAAATTGCCTTTGATACAATTTAATATTTTTGGATGATTGTTTTGTCTTCTGAGCTTTTAGATATTCATGTAATTTTAATGGCAGGTGGTCGAGGTGAAAGGTTTTGGCCACGTAGTCGATTTTCACGTCCTAAACAGACTCTTCATATTGGTTCAACTCAACCATTACTTGTTGAAAGTATCGAACGACTTTTATCTTTAATACCGGAAAATAATATTGTTATTTCCACTGGTAAACATTTAGAAGAATCTTTTAAAGACATACTAAAAAATTACAATCTTGACTGGATAATAGAACCCGCTCAAAAAGATACTGCAGCAGCAATAGGCTATGCAATTACATATATTAGAAATAAGATACAAAAAAACTTTATTGCTGTTATACTAGGCTCAGATTACCGCATAACTGATCCTTCGCTTTTCAGGAAGCATTTAAAACGAGCTATTGAGTTGGCCAATGAAAATTATATTGTTACCCTTGGAATTAAACCTGATAGACCAGCAACAGGCTATGGCTATATACGAAAAGGTGAAGAAGTAACAGATGGGACAATAAAAGCTTTTAAAGTAAAGGAATTCAAAGAAAAACCAGACAGAAAAACAGCTGAGGAATATATTGAAACAGGAGAATATCTCTGGAATAGTGGGATGTTTATTTGTCCTTCTGATTTAATGATGAATGAAATTAAAAAATATATACCAGAACATTTTGAGGGTTATGAACGAATTATTAAGCAGCAATTCGATCCATGGACAACGAATAAGGTTTTTGAGCAGTTTTCTAAGATTTCAATAGACTATGCTGTCATGGAAAAGACTGAATACCTTTTAGTTTTAGAGTCAAGTTTTGAATGGGATGATCTTGGTGATTGGCTTGCTATGGATAGACTCATTCCACATGATGCACGAGGTAACGCTATTGATGGTTTTTGGATTGGTATGGATACTGATGATTGTATAATTTTAGGAAATGAAAATTCTTCTAAAAGATTAATCTCCACACTGGGTATTTCTGACTTAATCATCGTTGATACTGAAGATGTGCTCTTCATTAGTCATAAAGATTATGTTCATAAAATTAAACAATTTGTCCAGCACATTGGTGGTCATAAAAAGCTCAAAGACTTTTTATAATTAGATATGAAAAAAATTTAAATTTTTAATTATAAACCCCTTTCAATGTAGCAAATGGACTCTTTTCCTTTCTAGTCTTGATTTTAGGTACAGCGTCCATAAAATCTGACATTTGAACTTGGTGTCGTTCACTTCTTATTGCAAACAAACCTGCTTCAGTACATATTGCTTTTATATCAGCTCCATTCAATCCCTCGGTCAAATCTGCTAATGTCTTAAATGAAACACTTTGTTCTAATTTCATTTTTTGGCTATGGATTTTAAATATTTCTTCTCTTCCTTCAATGTTTGGTGCTGGTATTTCTATATGTTTATCAAACCTCCCCGGACGCAATAATGCTGGATCCAAGATATCTACTCTATTAGTCGCTCCAATTATCTTGATATCTCCACGTGCAGTAAAACCATCCAACTCAGCTAATAATTGCATGAATGTTCGTTGTACTTCACGATCTCCACCAGTTGCCATATCTAATCTTTGAGAACCTATGGAATCAAGCTCATCAATAAATATGATTGCTGGAGCAACTTTACGGGCATATTGAAATAGTTCTCGTACCAAACGAGCTCCTTCACCAATGTATTTTTGAACAAATTCACTTCCAACCAATGTTATAAAAACTGCATTAGTATGGTGTGCTACTGCCTTTGCTATAAGTGTTTTTCCTGAACCTGGTGGTCCAAATAATAAAACACCTTTTGGACTTTCAATACCAACTTTTTCAAACAAATCTGGTCGTAATAAGCTTAATTCAATGGATTCACGAACCTCATTCAATTGTTTTGTTAATCCACCAATATCATTATAATCAACATTAGGTCTTTCATCAACTTCCATACCTCGTATAAATGGATCAATAGATTGAGGAATTGCTTTAACAAGAGAAAATGTTCGCTGGTTAAGTACTACCCTTTTTCCAGGTGCTAATTCATCAGATCCTTCTTCTAAACCAGATGCAATACTAACAATAAATGATGGACCACTCGAACTTCTTACAATTGCTTTTTCTTTATCAGGTAGCACATCTACAAGAGTACCGATTAAAAGAGGCTCTTTAGTCAATTTAGCAATTTCTTTCTTGGTTTCTTCTAATTGTTTTTGCAGGTTATTTCGTTGCTTGATTAATCTTTTTTGTTCTTCTTCTAATGTTTTGAGATTTCTTTCAAGTGCTTTAATATATGATTCATTTGATGAGGAACCTGGTTGTGTTACCTCTGTATCAAAATCTGGATCGGGTTCATCTTTAAAAGCCAAAATTTGAGCCTCTAGTTTTATATAATAATTGTATTGTGATTTATAATTATAATATAAATAATTTCTATTTAAAAATATGTAATTAAAACAATTTTCAAAAAATTACCAAAGAATCCCATGAGGCAATAAATAATTAAAAAAAAAAAAAATTCACTAGTTCAGATTAATATTTTTAAAATCTTTTATGAATTATTTCTAAAATTCTCTATCACGTTTGCTTGAGGTTTTTATATAGTATGAGCGATTTTATTTTTGGTCAATTAGGCGTCGATATTATACATTTCGTGCAATCTTTTTCAAATCCAGTTTTTAATGTTTTTTTTATAATTATTACTAATTTTGGTAACGTTCCATTCTATCTAGTTGTGATAGCATTAATTTATTGGTTTGTTTCAAAAAAAATGGCTGCTCATCTTGCTGCAGCTCTGATTATTTTTGGATACATAACTGAAGTTATTAAGGGATTTGTTGGATGGAAAAGACCATATCAAACCTATTCATCACCCGAAATAAAACTTATTGGCCCTGCTCCAACTGGTTACTCCTTTCCTTCTGGCCATTCTCAATCAACTGGAACTTTTTGGCCAGTTTTAGTCCATTTTTGTACTGATCCTCGACGTCGAAAAGTTCTCATTCCGCTTAGTATTTTCTTTATTATTATAATTCCTTTCTCGCGAGTCTATCTTGGAGTTCATTATCCTGGTGATGTAACATTTGGTCTTTTACTTGGTCTTGTTGGTGCTTTTCTTTATATTCGTTATAACCAAGCTGTCATAGATTATTTCAAAAAATATGACTTAAGTATTTTAATCGTTATTATCGTAGTTGTTTCAATTGTTCTGGCTTTATTCGAGATTAGTGCAGTTTTATTGGGAGGTAACAACTTGCATACTGCCGAACCTGGTGTTTTGCCGGGTATGTTTCTTGGAGCTCTAGTGGGATTCTTGCTTGAACAAAAATATCTTAATTTTGAACAAAACCCCAGTCTACCTATCTTTTACTTTTCTCGAATTATTATTGGAGGAATTATAGTAGTAATTTTATATGCCATACCTCATTTTTCCCTTAATATATTCACCGGTGATTATTTTGAAATCTTGCGTCATTTCGTTGAATTAACATTTGTTGGACTGGGTATTGCTTTTATAGGACCATATGGATTTATTAAATTTGAGGAATATTGGTTAAGGAGATCAAAATCATGAATGAATTGACTTCCAAAAAATGGCTTGTGATTATTAATCCTGTTTCTGGTGGAGGTAAAGTTAAAAAGAAATGGAATAAGATAATCAAAAAAGAATTTGAATCCATGGGTTTACTGTACTCTGAATATTATACCACAGCTCCTGAGGATGCCATACAAAAGATAGTTGCGTCAATTGATGATTTTGATGGATTTATTGCAGTAGGTGGAGATGGAACTTGTAACGAAGTATTAAATGGAATTCTATATGGAACATTAGAAAGAAATAAGCCTAATAATAAACTATTTGCTATGATTCCCGCTGGTACAGGTAATGATCTCTGTAGTGCAATTAATATCCCTACAAATAATATTAAAAAAGCTTGTAGAGTATTTGAAAATGGGCAAGTAAAAACAATTGATACTGGTATAGCACAAGGAGTTAATTTTAAAGGAGAAAACACATCAAGATACTTTAATGGCGTACTTTCTACTGGATTTGATGCAGAGGTAGCTCAAAAGACGAACACTAGTTCAAAATTTCTACCAGGTACCTTTAATTATATTAAAAGCTTGCTTACTTCATTACTTGGGATGAAAACTCGGGGCTATTTGCTAAAACTAAATGGCCAAGAAATAACTGAAAATGGAATATTACTAGCAGTAGGCCTAGGCCCTTATTATGGAGGAGGTATGAAAATTTGTCCTAATGCCAAAGTTGATGATGGACTTTTTGATATCATATTTTTGAAAAAAGTTACCAGAAGAACACTATTAAGAGTCTTTCCTAAAGTTTATGACGGGAAACATATTACACATCCTGCTGTGGTTGAGTATGAATCAGATACAATAGAAATAAGTAATACAATAGATACTTATTGGCAAGTAGACGGTGAAATCATTGGTTTTACCCCAGTAAAAGCTTTTACGGTGAAAGAAGGTCTTAATGTATTGGTTCCACAAGATCAGGTAAAAGATAATTCCTAACTACAATAAGAACATCTTATTTAAGTTTTGAGTAAAATATCTAATTCCAAGGGGTCCTTTTTTATTGCTGACATAACCTGAAAAGCGTGAGCCTGAATAAATACACCATAATAAATTAAAATGAGTAAACTGATTTAAAATAAATTTATTTTCCACAAAATTAGAGACTGTTGAATAACTCAAAAATTTTACAATGTATTAATAACCTTTAGATACCCTCCAATTGCAAATCTGAAGGAAATTTCAACCCATTAAATAAAGTACATTGAGAGTTTTTCAACAGTCTTAATTAAAATAAAAAAGGATGATTAAAAAAAATTACCCTTTAATTTTATTTTGGTGTCATTATTGTCTTTGGGTATAAGTGAAAAAATCAATAACTTTAGTTCAAACAAATTAGTAAAAAAAACTTGGTATGCAACTAATATAGGGATATTTCTTCTTTTCATTATTATTCCAACCCTTTTTGTTTTGTTCTATTTTTTTGACGATCTACATTTAATCAATAGTTTTGTTCTCACCAATAGTTCCAGACTTTCTATTATTTTCCATGCAGTTTTTCTCTCTTTTGCTGTATCTTTTACAGTAACTGCAGTTGATTTAATTTTTGGTTTGGTTGTTGCATGGGTTATCGCGAAAAAAAATTTTAAGGGTAAAGAATTAGTTAATACCTTAATAGAATCACCATTAGCCATTCCTACTGCCGGTTTAGGTTTTTCTGTAGCACTATTTTGGGGTAAAACTCCAGGTGGTCCATTATTACGGTTTGGTTCTTTGCAACTGGTAAACAATGTCTTTCTTCTAATTGTTTTATTTCATTTTACAACTACATTTCCTTATGTTGTTCGAAGTTTGTCAGAATTACTTGAAGAAATCGATAATAGTTATGAAATTGCCGCTTTAACATGCGGGGCATCTAGATTTACGGCTGCTCGCACTATAACTCTTCCGATGTTTCGTTCTGGTATAGCAACAGCGGCTATCCTTTCTATGGTTAAATCATTGTCTGACACAGGTGGTGTTGTAGCTTTACTTACTACCTTAAAGGGATCTCCTTTAACAGAAAATGATACCATTCAAGGCACAGCATTGATTGATGTCTGGAAGCATGCTCAAGGAAATGCAGATCAATATCAAGCTGCTCTAACATTTGTTGCTTTGTTAATGATTAGTTCGTCTTTAATAATATTATTTCTTATGAAATGGTCAATTAAATCTTTCAAATCACCGAGTAAAAAGGTTTATCCAAATTTTGAGCACAAAATCAGCACTAAAATGTACGTCAATTTTAGAAATGCAATTAGTTTTTCATTCCTTTTATTATTTATTTTCGTCCCTTCTTTTTTTATATTAGCTTTCTTGGTAGAAACTCCTATTTCTAATAATAATTGGGATCCATTTTTAAATTCCATAGCTCTTTCCTTTCTTATAGCAACAATTGCAACGCTTTTATCTGCTTTACTTGGTTTGACAATCGGTATAATAATAACTAGAAAAAAATCACGTTTTTCACTTATCCTTGATTCTTTAATTGATATTCCCTATTTAGTTCCTTCAGCAGCACTTGGTATTTCGGTTGGTCTATTCTGGAATTCACCAATTGCCCCAATATCCTATTTTGGTATAAGAATGCCATCTGTGATTCTGGTTATTTTCGTACACACAGCAATGGTCTTCCCGTTTATAACACGAAACATTGTTGGTGGTCTAGAAGAATTTGACGTCTCAATTGAAGAAACAGCCAGAACTCTTGGAGCGAGACCTTTTAGTGTTTTTAAAGATTTAACATTGCCTGCCATTAAAGGATCAATTTTAGCAGGAGCTGTAATGGCATTCACAAGGAGTGTTGGTGAAACTGGTGCTACTTCTGCAGTATCATCTTTACAAACAGCTCCAGTATACATTGTCAATCAAATTAAAGTAGTTAACTATGGATTAGCCGCTTTGGCAACTTTATTATTGACGGTTATAGGGTATTTGTTCATTATTACTTCTAAATTGTTGATCAATTCATCAAGCGTTAAACAATCGTTTATGAAATTCAAACAACATTTTTTAAACCAAAACAAGGTTACTAGTTGATTTTATGCCATTTTTATCTATTCAAGATATTTCAATTTCATTTGGGGAGGTCAAAGCTCTAAGAAATATTTCAATTGATTTAGAAAAAGGGGACTATTTAGTTGTCTTAGGTCCTTCTGGAGCAGGAAAGACTTCTCTTCTGAAGTGTATTGCAGGCTTATATAAACCTGATTCTGGAAAAATTATAATAAACTCTCTAAATATGACAAAATTACCACCAGAAGAAAGATCCGTAGCTTTTATGCCACAAACTTATGCATTATTTACTAAAATGGATGTTTGGGGTAATGTTAGTTATGGACCAAAATTACAAGGAAAATCTCAGAATGTGATAGAGGAAATTTGTAATGATATTTTAGAAATGGTGCACTTAGAAAAGAGAAAAGATGCTTTTCCAAGTGAATTGTCTGGTGGAATGAAACAAAGAACGGCATTAGCACGATCTTTAGCTACTGGTTTCCCTATTTTATTGTTAGATGAACCACTCAGAGCATTAGATGCAAGGTTAAGAATAGAATTACGTAATGAATTAAAAAGAATTGTTAAAAAACTTGGATTTACCGTTCTTCACGTAACTCATGATCAAAATGAGGCAATGGCAGTTGCTGATAGAATTTTAATACTCAATCGCGGAAAAATAGTTCAAATAGGAAGCCAACAAGAAATTTACTACAATCCGGCTTCTGTTTTTGTCTCTGCTTTCATGGATGAAAATAATCATTTTGAAGGGACAATTGTTAAAAAAGATAGATTAGGAGAGTTTTCAATACCAAATGGATTTGATTTTGAAAATAATAATAAAATTTATTATATTTATATCATCCAGACTTCAAAGAATCTACAAATAACCTGTTATTCAAAAAAACATTTTGATGTAAATAATCTAGTAGACGTTGTTATTAAAGCCGAGAGTATTAGAGTTAAAACATTTGATGAAAACAATCAGGTTGAAAATGGAGAGCATAAGGAAAAATCTAAAAAAATTTCAATTTTTGGAATATTAGAATCTAAATACTTTTTAGGGAATTGGTCAAAATTAAAAGTAAAAAGTGATTCTTTTTCTTGGGTTATTAAACTACCATCAATTCGGGCTGAACGATATGAGCTGGGTAAAACATTGAATGTAAGTTATAGACCTTACAATGTTATACTCCTTTCAAAAGAACATGATAATAGAGGAAAATAAAATGCCTACGATCGATATCACTTCATTATCAAAAAATTTTGGTCCAGTAAAAGCTTTAACCGATGTAACACTTCATATAGACGATAAAGAATATGTTGTAATATTAGGACCTTCTGGTTGTGGTAAAACAACCTTGTTAAATTTAATAGCAGGCATCATCAAGCCATCAACTGGTTCAATAAAAATAAATGGGAAAGAGGTAACCAATGAAAATATAGAAGATAGAGAATTATCGTTTGTCTTTCAGAACATTGCTTTATTTCCGCATTTAACAGTCAAAGAAAATGCTGGGTACTCACCATTTGTCAAAGGTATGGATAATAAAGAAGTTCAAAAGATTGCTGAAGAATCCCTGGAATTAGTAGAACTCCTTGATTTGAAAAACGAATATCCAGAACGCCTACCAGGAGGATTTCAGCAAAAAACAAGTCTGGCAAGGGCAATATCAACAAATGCTAAGTTAATGATATTAGATGAGCCTATTTCAGCTCTTGATCCAGAAGTCCGATTAAAACTCAGATTTGTACTTCGT
>DAHXPE010000077.1 GCA_027364495.1 Candidatus Heimdallarchaeota archaeon
TCTTACCTCCTTGTATATTTTTCTTTCTTGCTCGTTATTTTTTTTATTTTGCCAAATTTCAAAAAATCAATTTTTAGTAAATTTACTAATTATTTTTCAGCACTCTCTAATAGTTATTGAACGAAAGTAATTAAAAAATAAAAGAAAGCAAATGAATAGTTATTTATTTTTATTTGGATAAGAATATATCATTCAAATTATAAAACTTGTTTAAAATATTTTTATTTTTCGGAGTTTTTTCATGTCGAATCGATATTCACAGCATAAAACATTAAAAAAGGCTTTTGAAGTTGTGGCAAGTGAATTTTCGAATTTTTTTGCTGACAAAGTTAAAACAGAGTATGGAATACGACCAAGCCCCTCATCAATTAAAATTCAATCCATTGAAATTAATAATATTTTAGGAAGGGAAAGAGAATTATATTTAGTAGATATCGCTTTCAGCTCAGATGCAGGAATCTATCAAACTAAACTGTTCATTAAAACATTTCTTAATCAGCAAAAGGTTTTTCAGGAAGCAAGTGGTTCCATACATTTGGAGGAATTATTAAAAAATCAAATATCTGTTAAAACTCCTAAATTACTTTACTATTCAAAAGAATGGAATATTTTAGTTTTTGAAGGTATTTATGCAACTGATTTTGACAAATTTAATAGGATTTCAGATGATGAGAAATTTTTCCTTGCAGGTCTTGGGTTGCCAGTACTACATGGCAAAACACTAAAAGAAATTGATTTGCAACGATATTATTTATTACTTGAAAAATCAATTTCACAAATCAAGATAAAAATCAAAGAAATAATTCCTGAAGGAGTAACAATAGTAGATATACTCAGAGATACTCTTGTAAAAGAGATTGAACAGCGAATGTTCTATAGCCATGGTGGAGCAATTTCTTTTGGAGATTTTCATAGTGGGAATTTAATGCTTGCTCCTTTGAATGAAAAGATTAGAAATATAAGCAAATCGATCGATAATATTCAAATTTGGTTAATTGATTGCGAGTTTACTGAATTCGACACTGAAAATGCCGATCGGGTTGATCGATTTGAAGATATTGGAACGTTTTTTGCAAAAGATTTTCTTGAAGAATTCTCTAAAAATCAAAAAATTAAAAATGGTTTAATGAACCTAAAATCTTTTTTGACTGGATATAATGCGATTTTTAAACAACTAACTGGTATTTATCTACATGAATGCTATCCAAAAGGTACAACTTTTGAATTCCAAATAGCTCAAACACTTTTATTTGATCTTCTTTACTTTATTACGAAAATAACAGATATTAATCTTATTAAAAAAGGCTTTTTATTGCGAATTGATTTTATCAATTATTTACTTAATAATCGTTTAATTAAATAGAAATTTTATTTTACGTAGTATTTTAAGGATTTATGTAGAGGAAAATCTGAACTAAGAACACGAGGCTGTGTTGTTCCACAATTCTGACATTTTAAAAGATTTCTTTTCACAACACGTTCAATATCTTTTCCACAAACATAACAAGCAGCTGAAATAACACCAAATTCTCTTGATCCATAAAGCGAAACATCCATATTACCACTAAAATCTAATTTCACTATTTTGCAGATAACCCAATCCCCTGGTCTAACTCCATCATAAAGATTTTTGATATATCTGCTGGAGAGGTTTGAAACACTTAAACTTGCCGTGAATTTCGTCTTAAAATCTTTAAAGAATTTACCTACCTTAAAATGGGCAATTTCAACTGTCGCATTCTGCTTTCTTACCTCTGTAATATACCCCATAGCAATAGAACCTCTTCGTGGAGAATAAATCTTTTTCAAGGGTGTTATGTTGATTTGATGTTTTTCTTTGTTTAGGATTTTTTCACCAAAAACGGAAGAAAAAACTATACCTTCTTGTTCAAAGCAATTGTTTTGAGGTGTAAATTCTTCAATCACTCCAAGCTGGTCACCGGGACAAACAAATTCCTTTTCTTGCATTTTTTCGACTCCATTTATCTGATTCTAATCACGTAATGATAGATACATATATATCCATTCACCAGCTGTGAATATTAAAAATAAGAAAGCTACTTGTATGTTATTCATAAAAGAAATAAATAAAGCAAAAACAAAAGCTCCAATCGCAAATTCAGTTATATTCGCTGATTCAGATCGACTTAATTCTTTAATTAAAGTATAAGTTATCCATCCAAAAAAGAAAAATATACTCCAAACAATGGTGTGGAATATCCAACCAAATATCGGTGCATGAAATATTTTGATATATAATATATTTATTAAAAATTCCTTTTGTAAAGTTTCTTTTGGCCAAAAAAAGAAATATAATTCAATGAAAAATGCCCAAGCGGTCATTAAGGAAGAAAATAACAACGTTCTATTAAATTTATTATACCATATTTTATTATAAGCATACATAGCCAATTTCGGACCATCCGCTAGCGTGTGACTTTTAAAAAACTAACAGCTAACAAATTTTTAACTCTGTTAACTAATTAATGTTTAAACCAGGAATTTTTATTCCTTTATAATCTAATTTAATGGAATTTTCAGAAGTTAAAAAAACAATTCCTTTGAGAAAAGCATCCCAAATTTTACTATTTTAAGGGTTGGGATTCATTAGCCAAGTTTGCAATATTTTTTGCATTCTTTATTGAACCAGTTGATTTTATAGGGACGATTAATAGTGGTTTATCTAAAAAATCTGTTGTAAAAAATGTTGTGCAAAGTAAATTCAGAAAATTATTATGAGATGTTCTTAAAATTACTTTAGGTTCCAAGGGATGAACCCATGCGACGTATAATCCCATTTCTAAGCTCCCTTTAAATCCAAACAATCGATTTAACTGGTAGGAAAAAATTTTTCTAATTTCATCCTCTTGCAAAATTCGTTCATAAAAATATCTTATAACAAGATATCGGGTGCGTTCCATTTTCGAAGCAGAGGTCATTAGTTAGCCTCCTCATTATTTTTAATCCAAATTCCAGGGGCAAGAAAAAACTCTTTTTTTCGTATTTGATTTCTTATTAATCTTTCATATAACCATTTTTGAGATATTTCATCATAATAATTACTTTTTACATCTATAAACTCTAAAAAGCCAAT
>DAHXPE010000086.1 GCA_027364495.1 Candidatus Heimdallarchaeota archaeon
ACTTACCCAACACATTTGATATTTGGATTACCGGTTACTAACTTTTTAACTATTGACTCCCTATTATCTTTAAATTTTCCTTTATTTATAGATGCCATCATTGCAGTTCTTGTCATTCTTACGATAAAAGGAATCACAACCAAAAAAATACAAAATACTGGACCAAGCAGATGCAATATGGCATCTATAAATAAAGGAAAATTTAAAGATAATAGGGAGTCAATAGTTAAAAAGTTAGTAACCGGTAATCCAAATATCAAATGTGTTGGGTAAGTAAAATACTGTCTATTATATCGATAATGATAAAAACTTAAATTAAAAACATTGTTTAAGCCTGTTTTAACGGCTAAGAAAAAGAAAAATTCCCAAATAAAGCCCTGAATAAATATTGCTACGATAAATGAAGGAATTGAGGTCCCAATAATAGATCCAGATGTTATATAGAAACTCTTTTTAGGTGTTGTCACACTTGATTTTATACCATAAGGGATTCCAATAACTAATGCGAGAATGATGGCTGGAATAACAATTTCAAGTGTAGCTGGAAAAGCGTGAGCAACTACGGTAAAAACTGGACGACCTCCATATAGAGGACTGTAACCCCAGTTTCCTTGTAACAATCTTGTAAAAGAAAGATACCATTGGATATACCAAGGTTTATCGAAACCATATTTATGTCTTAAAGCTGCGTATTTAGTCGGATCATTTTTTAATTCCAATGCTGCAAGCAAATCAGGAACATATAAAAGAACGGGATTTCCTCTATACAACAAAAACATAAGAACATATAATATGAACGATACAATCAAGATAGTTGGTATAACTAAGATGATCCTTTTCAAAACATAATAAGAAAAATTCAATTTTAAAACCAAGGATTATAGATAAATATTAATCTGATTATTGTAAATAAAATGACCTGTTACGTAAATATTGAAAAGCAAATTGAAGTTTATTTTTAATGGCTACTATATAAATAACTAGAAAGAAGATTGAAATATATAAAGAAAGATCTGAGATACCTACTAAACTATTATGTACAATTGCATTTATTAAATCCATAAGGAGTAAAAAAATAAAGATAACAGCCATATAAATAATAATTAACTGAATAGAAATAATTTTAGAATCATTTCTTATTTGACGTTTTTCTAGATAAAAAATGGTAACTGAAATAAACGGATAAAGTAAAATATAGGAATAAATAACATAAGAAATATTTAGAATGAAAAAAAGGTAATGGGATGCATTTAATTCACCAATAGAAAAAATTAAGAAATAAATACCAATAATTAGAAAAAAGCGTTTGATATAAATTATAAATTCTGAAAAAATAATTTGGTCCATGTCAATAATTCCATAAATTTTGAAATCGGAGCGATTAGAATTTTTAAGATATTTATATCTTATAGTTTTTATTTTTTTATGATCTTATTTACAAATTCAAAAAATTAAGCATCATAATTATATTTTTTACTGTGTAAAGTTAGATTAACATCGTTTTTAAAAATAAAAATAGAATTAATAAATAGTCAGTTAAATGAAGATCAAAAAATTAGTCAATATTAATTCTATATTTTAGATTTTGATTTTTAAAACTAACTTTTCTAGACGAGATGCTAAAGATAAAAGCTCTTGTGCTGATACCGATAGTTTTTCCATCGTTGCAGTCTGTTCCTCAGTAATAGTATTAACTTCTTCAGAGCTGGAAGCAGTCTCTTCAACAAATGAAGAAACACCTTCAAAAAATGTAGTCATTTCATTGATAAAGCTTGAAGGAGACATTTTTAAGGTATCCATAGTGCATTGAACTTTTGCAACAAAGTTTTTCAAATCATCAGCTAATTTACGGATATTTTCTGCCACAACCACGAAAACCCTTCCATATTCACCAGTTCGGGCAGCTTCTATGAACGCATTCAAGGCTAACATATTTACCTGACATGAACTATTTTCAATAAGAATTGAGGTTTAGTATATGTCCGCTATTTTTTGTTCAAAATTTTCTTTTAGCATGATATTTCGAATTTAAAACAAATTTTAATTTCAGTTGTTTTAATTTTGGAACTATCTTAACGATAAAAAAGAAAATTTCAAAAACATTTTAATTACAAAGGAAAAGAAATGGTATATAAAATGATATCAATTTTCAGTCTAACCGATAATTTGAATCACATACATTCACCTCCCTCATAAAAACAATGGTTGATTTAGATCTAATATTTGTAGATATTGATCAACTAATGCACGTACAGGGATCCTATTATACATCCAAGTTTTATAAGTTTTTTTAATCTCATTTGTTAGTAACTTTTCAGGAATGACCGCATTGGTATCTTCAGGAAGGTGACGATAAATCCAGGAGGCATAAATAATACAAGCAACGCCAAATAACCAAATTCTATGACCAGGATCAATCACTCTTGTTTTTGCTTGTAGGTCTTTTATTTGCCTAAATGCGGTTTCAATTCTCCAGCGGGTACCATATAATGAATAAACATTTTCAGATCTAACATCTGGACTAGTTATATATAAAAAATATTCATATTTGAGTTTTGAATTTTTCTTCTTATTTGATGTAGATTTTTTAGCCTTCCAAATAACTAAATTAACTGCAACTTCAGGTTTACCATATGAATAATTGTGTATTACCCAGCATTTTGAATCAATACGGTGTACAGTCTGATTCAAACCTTGAATAAAGAATTTATCTTTTTTATTAACTTTTGGATTCTCAAGAGCAATAAATAGTTTTGAGAACTTTTGAGACTTTCTGAATGCTATTATATATGAACAGTGCAAATCTTGGATGACTTGAACTATTTTAGAAGATAGAAAACCACGATCCATTATGACAAGGTTAATCTTAATTTTTTGTAGTATTTGATTCAGGTATTCTTTTATGATTGTATGTAAGTTTGATTGATCTTCCTTTTCCATTAAATGAAATGATATAGGAAACTTTAATTGCCTTTCAGCAATAGAAAAACCAAGAAATTGGTAAAAAGATGTGGTCCCTTTTTCAGCTTCACCATGTGTAAGAAATTTTGACTTACTTTTAGCATAAACTGGAATTTTGGTTATGTCAATGGCTAACTTAACACCATGTGAAAATAACCTCTTAACTATAATTGAAGCTTTTTCTAAAAGAGTATTACTGATTAATTTTTCTATTTCACGTGGTTTACCTTTTCTAGACTTTCTAATGAACCAGTCAGCTGATCTATTACCCTTTTTCATGGAAATAGCTTCAGGATAAGTCTTAGTTAATGAAATTCTCATAATATATCTTGAAAAATCCTCCTTATCAGAATTTGTAGGCAGTACAGCACTTGAAGTGACTAAAATGAGTAGTATCGGTAATACGAATTTTTTTAAAGTTGTTTGTTTATTGCTTACTACAGGGTTCCTCTTCATGGTTTTATTCACCAAATAAACATGAAAGGAATTCCTACATTTAAATCTATCGTTAATTTTTCAATTAAAGAAAAATGCTCGTAATTGGAACATTTTTATGCCTTCATTTAATGTGAACTATTTCTCAATAAAAGATCACGAAGTTTGATTTACAATTGATAGAAAAGAGCTAGTAACAAGGCATTTTGGACAATATTGTCGGATTTTTTGTCAGTATTAGCTGAAATAAAGCTAAAATGGTTAGCATTGAAACTGATTTTAATGATATTCCAAATTTAAATTCTTTACAAACAATAAAATTTTATATTATTTTCCAGACAAAATCAAATAATTTTTTTCTTTGAAAAGAAATAAACTTTATTATTCATTTGAATTTGCTTAGTAAACTAATTAAAGTTTGGCTACCAAAAAATAGAATTTGATTAATTATCGAAGACTTGATTTATGACAGAAACAATAAGCCCCCAAATTGATGATGATGAGAAAGCTCACAAAACCACAGTTTGCAATAGAATTTTAGTACTTGATACCTCCCTGTTTTCTGATCCTCAATCAAGGAAATGGCTTGGTAATAGTACAGCTTCCAGTGTAAACACTTTCTTAAAACTTGCATCTTATGCTAAAGATTTAAAATTCTTCATGCCCAGATCAATTCGTGATGAATTGGTTAATCTTGCAGGAACTGAAATTCCGTTATTAGATACTCAGATAACTATTAAATCACCTTCAATTTATGAATTATCTATTCCTAGTGCTCTTTTTTATGAATTCTTAGAAGATTTAAGATCTAGATTTGATAAAGGCTTACGAGTTACTGAAGATGTCATTAGAAACGAGCAAGATCGATCAGAAGACGAAAAAATACATGTCCTTCGTGAAAAATATCGCTCAGCTCTTCGTGATGGTATTGTAGATAGTAAAGAGGATTTTGAGGTTATCTTACTTGCAAAAGAGTTGAATGGAACTATTGTAACAGCTGACAAAGGATTGCAAAAGTATGCAGATAAAATTGGTGTAGGAATCATTGATGCTCATGTTTTTCCTGAATTTCTTTTGTATGAAGTTGAGAAATATAACAAAAACATAATTGGTTATCTAAATGCTGAAACAATTTGGTAACTAAACGTTTTTAAAACATTTAATTTAAAAATAAAGTCATGAAAAATACACCATTTTCTAAAGTATTCGTAAATTCATTTTTAATACTTTTGCTAAGAGAGCACATGCACTTAGATCTCAAATAGACTGGTTATACAACCTTCATCAAACAAAATTTTAATGCTACATCCATTTTCAACATTTAAACCAGCTGAGCGGTTAAAACAGATGATAATAAATGATATTACTAATTTAGCTTGGGATTCAGTTGCAATACATTTTTCACTTCATGAAAATGTAACTATAGATTCAACCTGCTTTTATTATTATACATTCCTTAGAAAAAAGATTTGTAAATTACTTTTTAATCAATAAATAGTTTACCTGAATTCGCTCCTTTAATAAATTCAGAAGTTTTTTTATAATATTTTTCAAATTTGATTCTGAATTTGCCATTATCAAGTTTTTGTTCAGAGAGAATTGTAATTTTCAATGTTCTTGAGAGCAACTTTTCTAATTCTATCCAATTTTCCTTTCTAATTGTCAAATTATATATTTCCGCCTTTTTATTCTCTCTCAAAACTTCTGTTAATGCCTTTTTAATGCTTGTACTTAAAAACGAAAACAAATCATCCTTATCATCTGAAAATTCTAAAAAATAGGAAGCTATTAAGAATAATCTTTTTCTAAAATGCGCCGTATCACATTCAAAGCTTTTGGTCATATGATCTGCTATGGCTTCTATGTCCGCAGTTGGAGTGGCATACTTAATGTATTTTCTTCTTTGACTAATAGCTTTTATAACAATTCCTTCCTTGTTTTCTTTATCCATTTTTATAATAATATCTTTAAGTTTTTTATAATCTTTAACGGTAAACGTACCCACAATGGGTACTGCGGGAAGGTTATATTGTTTTACAGTATTCAATTTTTCAAATGTTGGTTCTAAAAAACTTTTTTTCCTACTTTTACAACTAATATCTTTCATATTCATTATGTCAAAGACAAAAATTCCAGGTTTAGGTCCATACATATTAATTGATAGCGTATTATAAGGATTTTCTCCTGTAACCTCTGCACAAACTATTTTATTGGGATTTTTAAATAAAAATTTTTTTATAGTAGGATAATCTTCCAGCAATTCACACGTATATGGACAAACAAATCCTCCACGTGTAAATGCAAGTAATTCACCATTTACAAGAGCAATTCTCACATTATATCCATCAAGTTTTTCTTCAACAATAAAAGAATCAACTTCTTGAAAATGATTTTTCAACGCTTTTTTAAAATTATAACATCTATAAATAGAAGGATATTGAGGAATAATTCTATCGTAATCAAATATCACCTCCCCATAATTAAAACCTTTGAAATTCTTTTTCATTCGTTGAAACGAAGTATTTTTAAAAGTCAATTCATCGACAATAGAATTATCGAAGAATTTAAATAACTCAAATCCAGCAGTTTGAATTTCTTTTAGTGGTAACATCTTCCAAATATTAATCAATGACGGCTAAAATTTAAAAAGATTCTTGTTAGTACTTGTTTTTAGGAAAACCTCCTTTTCTAAATTCTATTATTAAAATGGTTGGTAAATATTCGCAACTTTTCAATAAACTTTTAAATTGATAAAAACCTGTAATAAGTATTATGAAGTTATTACTCACTTCTGCTGGATTTTCTAATCTAGTAATAGGTCAAAAATTCTTGGAATTACTTAATAAACCAGCGAATGAGGCTAAAATACTTTTTATTCCAACTGCTTCAAGAACAGAAGAAGAAAATTTTTATGTAAATAAATCGAAAGAAGAATTAATTGGATTAGGAATAAAAAATGAAAATATAGCGATTCTCGATTTACAAAATTTTCCGTCTTTTAATCAAATATTAGAATATAATGCAATATACGTTTGTGGGGGAAACACTTATTATTTGTCTCATAAATTAAAAGAAATTAAATTTGATAATATCATAAAAAAGGCTGTACAATCCGGTATATTATACATTGGCGTCAGTGCAGGGAGTATTTTTGCCAGCCCTGATATTTCAATCTCCCGTGACAAAAATGATGTCGGGTCAATTGATCTTACAGGAATGAATTTAACAGAAATCGTTCCCATTGTTCATTATGTTCCCAATGATGTTGAACGGCAATCATCCATCAAAAAAGTCAGTAAACGATTTAAAACTATTACTTTAACTGATATACAAGCTCTCTTAATTATCGATGGTAAAGAAAAGCTCATTGAATAAAGCTCATTTACTTTCAAGTTTTTTTTCTGGTATTTAATAAAAAGTTATTTAACTAAAAAGTTTAATAACTGCAAGGTTAAATAATTAATATATTAAATAAATGGAGATCAGTAATATGAATGAAAAAGAAAAAATTTTAAATGCTGAGCTTGAAGATCTTGCTTTTCTAATAGGAGAATGGAAAATTGAATTAATTTTTCCAAGTCAACCTGATAAGATATTCGTTGGCAACGTTAAATTTGATTGGTTTGAAGAAGGAGCATTTTTAATTATCTATACTGGATCAAAAGGGTCTGGCATGCCATTTTCTATATGTATTATAGGAAAGGACAATGCAAAAGATGATTATTCATGTCTTTACATAGATGATCGTCGAGTTTCAAGAATTTATCAAATGAGTTTTCATAATAATGAATGGAAACAATGGAGGGACCAATCAGGATTTTATCAAAGATTCACTGGTAAAATAAACGAATCAAAAAAAAGAATAATAGCATTTTGGGAGAAATCTGCTAATGGTACAAATTGGCAACTTGATTTTAATATTAATTACATTAAAAAATAAGTAATGAAAGTTATAATATTATTGTATCAATTACATTTTTTCTGAAGATTTATCAAAACTTTTATCAATTCCTAAAGCTATAAAGAACAAGAAACTAAAAAGACCTAAAAAAAATGCAATTAAACTGAATTCCGAGGAAGCTCCGGAAGAGAATATAGAACTTGAACTTAGCGAAACATACGATAATTCAAACCATACACCAAATAAAGAAAATAATACCAATCCTTTAAAAAAAAAGTTGACATCTAATTTTATAAATCCTTCTATAAAATACGCCACTAAGCATATCAAGCAAAATATCAGTGCAATAGTTTGAAGTAAATGAGGAAATCCAAGATTTTCGTCTAAATTAGATTCTGAGACGATTGCGGATATTTGATATAATAAACCAAAAAGTGCATATAATAATAATCCCTTAAAAATATATTCAGTATCTGTATTCATAACTAAAGGATTATTTAAATTATTTTTAAAGAATTCTAATGATTTTTGATTCTAATTCAAATACCTAACGTTAAAATAATTATTGCATTTCAAGATTTTTTTGAAATTCAGACAACTAAAATATTAAAAATTAAATTATACAATAATTGATAGATTAATAATGAAAAATTTCGATCAAAATTGTAATATTTGTAATGGAACTGCGGACAATGAATTCAAACGAATCCAGGTGTGGTCAAATAAAAATTGGAGATTAACAACTACAACCTATAAATCGGTAAGGGGACTTTGTTATTTAGAACCTAAGAGGCATATTCCATATATTACCGATTTAGATGGAGAAGAGTCTATTGAATTTGGATCTGGCATAGCAAATATTTCTAAAACCTTAAAAGATGTTTTTAAAGCAAAATTAATCTATGTTTATATATATGGTGGGCACATTCCTCATCTACATGTTCATTTAGCCCCACATGCAGAAGATGATATTTTTTTTGATAACATTGTGAAAGATGATAATTTGATAAGTGAAGAACTGCTAGATTCTCAAGAAATTTCCACTATTGTTCAAAATATAAAAAAAGGTCTAGGATAGTATTGTTATTAAAAACATTTTACTAGAGGAATCAGCTTTGTGTACTTCTTTTCCCTTATTAGAGAGTGCTGAAAAACTCAATTTAACCTTTTTCGAAAAAGTCAATCTTTATTCAGATTAGCCAATGAAGTTCAAATTTAATTTTTCCTTTTTTCAAAAATCGAATTATTCAGCACACTCTATTAATTTAAAAAAATAAGAATTAAAATTAATGCATAGATTCTATAAAAGCTAAAAAATCATTGATTCTATAATAACATTAAATATTTTATAGTCTTTTAGACTCTAATTAATAAGGAAAGTTGCATAATGATTCAATAGTTCTAATTACCTCATTGCATCATTGCAATTAAAATTTCCTAATTGCGTCTATATAAAGAAATTTTTCTCTTTGTCAATTCTTTTAGTCTATTCAACTCAAATAATATTTCAAAGGTATATTTTCAACTATACTAAATCTTTCTTGGGTACACGGTATTTTATCACCAAATAAAAGGATCCAAAAACTCCTATGCAAAATAAAAGGATGGGGGGAACAATCTCATTCAAAGGCGTATTAAAGTAAAAAATTCCGACAAAATCGAAATAACCAAAAGGGCTAAGGAATCTAAGATTTTCTAAACCGTTAACAGCAAAAGCAAATATTATCATTGCTATGGAATAGAAAAAGCTAACTATTAATGATCTTTGACCCCATTTATAAGGTACTAACAAAACCAAAGTAACGAAAAATACTAAAAATAATATGTATCCTATAGCTATTACTAAGAAGACAGTAATGATTTTTTCAATTCGTGTACTATAATTAAAGATTAGTTCTACTATTATTAGACCAACTAAATTTATGACAATTAATACAAGAAAATAAATAATTGCTCCAAGTGTTCTCCAGATATAAACTGTATTTTCTGTTTTCGGTAGAGAAAAAGTAATTTCTGAATAAGTATTAGTAAAATCACGAAGAGCAATGCTATTTGTAGCAATAAGTAGTATCGGACCATAATATAACCAAGTGAAAGCAAATATCTCCATCGCTAAGAATCCATCAATACTAGGTACAATAGAA
>DAHXPE010000109.1 GCA_027364495.1 Candidatus Heimdallarchaeota archaeon
TGAGTCATTGAAAATAAACCTTTATCACTCATTTATTCTTATTTCTTTAAATACTTTAAAGAGACCTTACTAAACGATTATTTCGATATGTTTATCTGCATTTTACTATATTTTCGAACAACTGTAGATTCCCTCTTTACAAGAAAGTCAAAGCTAAAAACGACAATTATTCGATTTTTCAACTTTTTGGAAGATTTATTGCTGTTAATGTTGTTTTATTTGCTGTTTTTATGACCATTTTTATTCCTGGAGATTATTCAACTCAGATCGGTTATTATCGTAATTTTGGTTACTATAATGCAAGTTATGGTTTCATAACTACTAGCGTTTTTAGTCCCATTATTTCTATAGTGATTTTAGCATTTATTGTTCTTTGCATTGGCATTTCGATATTCATTGTAAATGAATTAACTAATCTAAAGAACAGGAGATCTAATTTTACCGAATATAAATCTTTCTGGGTTCTTTTGAAAGAAAATTTTTTACTTTTTTATCTGTTTAATGTAATAATGATCATTATTCTCTTTTATATGACTTATGTGTATCAAATACCGAAATACATTAATGAATTTTTTATTATGACGATTGGTTTTAACCTTTCTTTATTCTTCTTGAAGGCTGCTTTTGACCTGAAGGAAGCCAAATTATCAATTAAACCATTTCAGATGTCACAAGCTATGAATTTAATACTTTTTTCACTTATTTTCCTTCAATACAGACAAATTTATTTTAGCATATTCAATTTTTATGAATATTTTAATGAGGTAACCTATCTTACATTTGCTTATGCGTGTATAGGTTTATCTATACTTGCAATAAGATTTAGAAAGCAACTAAAATTTTATTCATCAAATATTTATTCAAAAACCAAACATTTCATATTTGCAGTATCTTCTAAAACAAAGCATTTTACAATAACAGTATTCTCAACTTCAAAAAGTATAATCGCTAAAATGAATCCAGTAACTTATGTTTTGTATTATATTACTTTACGAAAATTAAATAATGATGATCAAGCCGTATTTTTTGCTAAAAAATTCATTATAATACAATCTAAACACCTTAAAAACGCTTTACCTAGTGCTTTACCTTCAACTATTACTAAAGTTATTCAAAAAATCTTTGAAGATGACATTGAACGATTACAGCAATTATTCAAAATCAATTACATTCGAACTTATTCTAATAAAGCCATTCTTAAATTTGTCATGAATACAGCTAATTTAATAATTAAAGATTTACAGAAAACCCTTCAGGAACATTTGACAGAGGAATTATTAAAAGAAAATAACGATGCTAAAAAAATTACAAATCAATGTCGAAGATCTCTGGCAAAAAGCTAATAAGATAATGATTCAGTGGGAAAGTACTTTTACCGATACAGAACTTAAATATCAGGATACCTTATTACATAAATAAATTAGAATAATGGGTGAGAAAGATGAGCGAATATGATAATGTTACCTGTTCAGCTTGTAATAAATTAGTGAATAGTCATATTAATGCTGCATTTCATCTTGTTAAAGCTATACTGATTAATTACAACAACATTTACTTATTCCTAATTCTCTCGCACTGTTCTCATTTCCAATGATTTCTTGCTCAAGTTCCAGCGTTTTTTTAACGTTTGTTGTTTTGATCACGAATAAAGAATGCGTTTTTGTGAAATTTTCTTTGAAAAAATTAATTTCCGTTTTACTAAAAAATTTATTTTTTATCCTTTTTTAATTAATAACGTTTTCTCTGTTGTTTCAATAGGTAAAATATCATTTATTTGGTCCCAAGCGTATCAATATTAGCAATTCGGATATAATTGGGTATAGTTCTTATTTTATTTCTTTATTGAATTGATCCTAGTCATATAAAAATTAAGGAAAAGAATTAGAACATTTTAATAGACCTTTTCCAGAATACAAGTAAATTTATTTCTTTTACAGGTAAATCTATTAAGAAATAAGGTTTTAGAGTTACTTTGATCCGTTTCTAAAAAAGTAAGAATTCTATACACTCATATTGGAAGCGTTGGCGACATCAGTCCCATCAGCTCTCAACAATTTAAGCTTTTATTCCTGAATGGTAGAGTATTAGAAGTTTAAATAGTAACAATCGAGCTAATTATTTTGTTAAAAAATCTATTATTCAATCTAAGCCAATTAAACCTTCTCTTCGTGGATTGTCACCTGAAAATATTGCTTCATCTATAAAAGATATTTTTCAAAATGATATTGATTGATTACAGTAATTATTTAAATATAATCATATTAGATCATATTCTAAATCTGTATCCTTAAAATTTTTCCTGAGAACATCTGATCCAATTACTAAATATCTTCAGCTCATTCTTGAAAAACATTTAACCGAGGAATTAATAAAAGAATAGAATGATTCGAAAAATCTAAAAATTTTTGTTGACAAACTCTGAAAAAAGGTTGAAAAAATTATGGTTCAGTAGGAGAGCACTTTTTCTAATTCAGAACTAGATTAAAAAGATACCTTACAATACAAATAGGTACTTGCAAGTTATTTTATTTTTACCAATGTTCTAAACATCTTTTTTAATAATTTGATAACGTTTTTATTAATTCGATTAAATTCCTTTGTGTTAAAAAATATGAATATCAAAAAATAATTAAATGATTCAAGAGAAAAAAATCTGTAAATTTAATAAAATTATATTTTCTTTTCATTTATTATTCATTTATCGCCTAAAATTTAAAGTATATTTGCTGTGTTAATTTGTTGTGTGATATTATTGGCTAATGAAAGATTTTTATTACCTAATTCCGCTGAAACATCCTACGAACTGTGGTTAGAAGGTCAGAAGGTAGATATCAAATTTTTTTCTGCCGATGGAAAAAATTTAGGCTCCAAAACATTTCTTATCGTTGCTTTGAAAGAGGATGACATCGTCAATCATCTTGCTAGTTCTGAAATAAATTTCACTACTTTTTCAGCCTTGTATGAAGGAGCTTCACTTATTTTGACTAAAATACAAGAACTCAAGGAATCTGGTAGTGAGAATGACCGGAAAGTGGTTTTAAGGCGTAAAACAGATGATACTGGAGAACAATCTGAATCTTCTGTAAAAGCAGAATCGACCGAAAAAATTGTTTCAGAATCATCCGTAATCGCGTCTGAGCAACCATTAAGTTTTGAAACTCGTGATTTAGGTAAAATTATACATTATATGGCTGTTCCTTACAACAAAGACCTTTTTTTATTTGTTTTCCAAGTCACCAGATTAGCTTACACTCTTGTTTTTGAAAAATCAGGCAATGAAGTTTTTAGAGGTGAATTAAAGCGAATCCCCGAAGAAAATGATGTGTATCCGGTTTTGCAAAACAGTAATCTAGCCGCTTTTGAGAATATGTCAGTTGTCTTTGATGTTGCAGAAGCTGTTTCAAAAGCTTGTAAGAATGCAGATACTTTCTCTAAGGAGGTACCTGAGGAAATTTATAAACGTGTTGAGTTAAGTCGTGATTTATCTAAGTTTGTTAAAAAAGAGGAGCCTAAAACCGAAACTGTTGATGAAAGAAAAACTAAAGAACCTGAGTCTGAAATTCAAGTCCCAGGAAGTTTGGACATTTCAGGTTATACTTTTCTTATCAATTTCAAAGTACCTTATTCAGAGTCAAGTGTTGATTTTTATTTATCTGATCAAGATATACTGGCTGTTTTCAAAAAAGAAGGTAAAGAAGTTTCTAGAAAATCTATTTCAGGAGTTCCTTCCGAGGATGATAGCTACAATATAGTCGACCAATCTGGTATTAGCGAAACATTCTCATCTATGAGTCTTATTTATACCGTTTCAGAAAAAATCATTGAGGTTTGTACTGATCCAAAAAAGTTCATTCCAAAAAAACCTGTTCAAGGAGAAGAATCTGTATCTAACTTGGAAGTTTCACAAAATGAAGTTCCAACATATCAAAAAATTGAGGAAGAAGCTAAAGAAGAAGTTGTTGACGAGGAGACCCTCAAATTAAAAGCTATTGTTGAATCAGGATCTTTTATCACGGAATTAAAAATTCCTTATTCTCACGAAACAACCGTTAAAATCTACTTAGATGAATCAACCGATCGATTTGCACTACTTTTCTGGCGTGCTGGAAAAGAAGTAGATTTAGTAGGAGTAGATAAAACACTTAATGAAGATGGAGCTTGGGAAATTCTCAATAAAGCAAATATCGAATTTATAGGTATGTCTGTTATTTACGATTCAGCCGAAGAAATTTTACATGTTATTGCAAATCCAAATGATTATAGAAAAACAAGTTTTGATGAATCTGGTGAAGCTACTGAATTTGTTGCTGGTGAAACTGTTGAATCTGAAGATGAAGAAAAGACAATAGATTATAATCAATTCACCAAACCCGAAGACATTGAATCACTACTTGAAATTATTAAGAAATCAATTGGAAAATCTAAAAAACCGATCCTTATTATGGAATCTGAAATAAAATCAATGCCTAAGGTTGGTTTTAAGATTCTTAGACAGGGTGAAAATATCTGGTTGTTGGATTTCTATTCCACTAAAGATGGATCTGCCCTCTCACAAAGACCAGCTAAATTAAAGTCTATTACTTCAGATGAAGTATTTAAAGCTGTTAATAACGGTATTCCACAAGTTACATTATCTGCTGTTTCTGATGCTGCTGAATTTGTTTTTGATATCATTAAACACCTTGCTGATAGACCTGCGGACGATCTTGCTTTTAATCAAGTAGTCACCCATTTTGAGAAGCTTATTTCTCAGCATGAAGAAAAAAAGGAATTTTCACAAGCCCTAGAATTAACTCAAGGTTTATTAAATAAATTAGATGATTTAGGTAATGCTTCTGGATATTCAAAATTTGGCTTACGAATGGCTAAGCTTCTAGAGGTTCAAGATAAAACTGCTGATTCAGCTAAACTCCGACTTGAAATCTTACCCAAACTTTCTAAGATGCGGGATTTACAATCCTTACGAGAATTTGTTGATGATTCAGTGGATCTTTTTTCAAAAATCAATCGTCCTCTTGACGCAGCTCAGGTTTCAGTTGATTTTGCGGAAGTCGTTCTTAAAAGAAAGGACCTCACCCTCGCTATGAAATACATTAAACAAGCCTCGTCTTTTTACAAAGAAGCTAATATCAGTCGAGCTCTTGCTGATCATAATTTCAGGTTTGCTAAGTTATTTCTCCAGATATTACGTGATGATCAACCTGAAGATTTTTTCGAAGATATATCTGCGGAACTTGCAAAACAAGAAGATTCTTCTAAAGGAATTGAGAATCTCGGTGAATCAGAAGATCCTTTCGCTTATTTAGGTGAAGATCCTTTTGCATATTTAGAAGAAAATGCTATTGCTCAAGAAGCAGAGACCACAACAACTGAAGAAATCAAGGAACCAGTGCAACAAGATATAGTAGCCGACCCATTGAAATTATATGATTTCAAAGAAAAAACTCTTCAGTCATTACTTGAGGACACGGTCACATTATTTAAAGAAACTTTAACTGTTTTTGAAGAAACCCGTGAACAAAACGAACGAATTGATTCTTTAACAGAAATTATTTTATTATATCGTAAATATAAGTTCCTTCCCCAAGAAATCATTTTTGCAGATTTAGGAGTTGACGTGTTACGGGATAACGGTCAATCAGACCGTGCTCTTCGATTGGCTCTACAATCAATTGATAAATTATTTGTCAAAGACGGTGATATTACCAAAGGTCTGGAATTTTTCAATGACGCTGTTAAAATCTATTATGACAAACGACAGGTTAAAAATGCCCTAGACCTTGCTATTACCATTCTGCCTAAGCTTATTAATTATGGTGAAATGGACACAACTTTAGAATATGTTGGTTTTGCTAATGGAATTTTGGATCGAATTTATCCTAATCCTGTTGAAGAAGCACTTCCATATTATTTACAAGTTGCTCAATTTTACTCCAGTCTTAAAAAACAACAAGAATCTTTGAATTTACTTGGGAAAGCTATTCTTTTTAAGAAAAATAATGTTAACAAATTACTCGAGTTTTGCCATGAATTTTCTATTAAGTATTTAGCTACAAAAGACTGGGATATAGCCAGAGATTTTATTAATTCAGCCTTAAATGTTATTGGAGTTAATGATTATCCGACAATCCAGAAGGTTTCCTATCAATTCTTTAAAGATTTATCTTCTTATGGCAATCTCGAAATGGGTATGCAATATCTAACTTATTCATACCAATTAACCAGTCAACTTCCAGATCCTTTAAATTATGCTGGTGCACTGGTTGTTGATGCTTTAAATCATTTCATTAGTTTGAAAGATATCAAAAATATAAAAGACTATTTTAATCCATTATTACCAATTTTAAAAGCATATTATACTCAAACACAGAAATATACTGAAATTAAAAGTATTTTAGAACCGGTTATCAATAAATTTTTAGAAAACCAAAATTGGAATGAAGCTGTTGAAAATGCTAGAGATTTGTCCAATTTCCTTCAATATGGTCAACAATTTGTCCAAGCTGGTGAAATTTTAATTTCAGTTAGAAATAAAATCTTTGATAAAGTTTCAAAAGATATTGTTAGGGAATTTACTGATAACTCATTGAAATTACTGGTAAATGAATATCCAGAAACTCAAGATAAGGGTATAGCTATTTTAGAACCTTATATAGAATATTTATTACGTAATAATGAATTTTCCGATGCTTATGTCTACACAGTTCAAGCTGTTAAGTATTATGAAGTCCAAAAGAAGATTTTTGAAGCTACTGAGTTCATTAAGGATAAACAAGCTAAATTTGCAGATAAGAATAGACACCAAGATGTTAACTCATTATCCGATCTGATAATTAGACTTAATAAGCAAGCTGCAGATTTACAAACGGTTGCTGATATTGCATTCAAATCATACAAAGAGAATTTGTCAACGAAGAATTGGGAAGCTTGTTATGGATATTTAACTGAAAGTGCAAATATTTATTTAAAAATGGGAAATGAAACCAAAACTGAGGAAATTTTAGAAGAAGGTTTTGAGATTTTCATAAATGAACCGTCAGCAGAAGATGAAGCTGAAGAGCTGATTGGTGAATTAGTTAAATTTGACATTGGTATACGTAAATTTACTGATGAACAAATTTTGGAATTTTATAAAAAAACTATTTCAAGAACACAGAAAGTTGCAAGCTATAAACTTATGAATAAAGTCATTACGAAAACAATCACATTGATAAAAGAAAAATTCCCAAATAGATTCTATGAAGAAACTACTGAAATCATCGCCAATCTTTTCAAGGCTGGATTGTATAAAGATAGTCAACCCTATGTCAGTGATTTGATTGCTAGTTATAGCCATGACTTGAATTTTATCAGAGATTTATTATTTTACTATGTAAAGGAGTATCTCACAGGTAACGAAGTTGAAATCGCTCAGAAGCTCGTTGAATTAGTCCTAGAAAAATCTAGAGGCGATTCTGGAAATGTTATTAGAATAACCATGCGTTTTGTTCAGATGCTGGCAGAATACAGACTTTCAGGACAGGCAAGATCATATATAGATAAGATTGTTCAAAACTTGTTCCCAACAACCAGTATGGACCAAACCCAGTCAATGGCAGTAGCTACTATTTATGATAAATTTTCCTCCATGGTAGGTAAAGGTTCACCAGAATTAGTTATTGAATATGGTTTTAAAGCTGCTGATTTATATAGAAAAGTTGGCAATTATGATAAAATGATTGAGGTCTATTCAAATCTTGTATCTGAAATACAAGAGGAAGAATCAATTCGTTCTGTCCTAAAAAGAGCTACTTCACAGGTTGACCAAGTAAAAATACCCTTTCAAAAACAATATCGACTTCAAGAACAATTAGTATACAAGAATTTTGAAACTCATGCTCCTACTTCTGAAAGGGAATTTGTCCAATTATTAAGCAGATTTGAAAAAGAATCCATGCTTAAAGAAAGTGCTGATTTTCTACAAGAGTCATTTTATCGAATGATTAGAACCAATGAATTTGATTTATTCTTTAAATATATCGAATATTTAATCACATTAACAACAGGTCTTAAAGCACCTACTCATGGTCAAAAGATTCTTGTTCAGCTAGCCGCACGATATTATAATAAAAAAGGAGATCGTAAAAATGTTGCTAAACTCAAATCAATTTACGATTCCATTAATGAACCGAATCCATCTGATGAACTTCTTGCTCATTTCCTAAAAACAGGTGAGTTAGAATTACCTCCAGAACCTATTAAACCCACAATTACTCCAGAAATGAAGGCTGTTGTTGAAGAAGCAGAAAACAAATTAACCCAAGTAAAAGTGGAAGAAATAAAGACAAAAATAGAACCCGTAGTGGCAAAAGAATCAAAAGAAGTTAAAAAAGGGAAAGAAGCAAAAGAAAAGGAAACTATTGTTGTAGAAGCAAAAGAAAAAGAACCTGTAATTGTAGAAGAATCAACACAAGAAGAACTAGTACACAGTGTGACTCAATCAATCGAAGATTCAAAAGAAGCTTTGAAAGAAGTAGATAAGTCAGCTTCCAGTCTAGAAGATGAATTATTAGAGATAGGAGGAGATGATGCTTTAAGTAAAGCATTGGCTGATGCAATAAGTCAATTAACAACTTCAGATTTGGCTGAAGAAGAAGAAATGAAAAAAGAACCTCCGAAAA
>DAHXPE010000134.1 GCA_027364495.1 Candidatus Heimdallarchaeota archaeon
ATGTTTTGTACTCAATGCGGTGTAGAACTTAGTCCTACTGCAAATTTTTGTAGGAGATGTGGCGCAAAAGTACGTAAAACAAGATCTACATTTGTCAATTCTATAAATACCTATCAAATGCTCCTTAAAGCAAAAGATAAAGTAAAAAATTATTCTGAACCAAAATTAGATCAGTCACGTGAATTTTTAGTTGATAAAATAGACAATTTATCGGACACAGTCAAGAATCCAGAAAAATTAACTAGTCTCTCATCAAATCAAAAGGATTTCTTGGCTCAAAGGTTAGCAAGTATTAGAGCGCGAATCGCAAAAAAACAAGCAGAACAAGGGACAAATAATTTTGAGCCAACCATAGAAGAAGCACATGAAATACTTGAAGTCAATGATGAGCTGCTTAAACAGTTAGAATCAGAAAAATGTCTTATTTGTTATAAAAATATGAAAACTGAAGAAAATAACGAAGAAATATGTGTATGTCCACAATGTGGACATGGGGGACATAAATCACACATCTATTCGTGGTTTGAATCAAATAAAACCTGCCCATATTGTAAAGCAAACGTGAGAACCGATCAAGTATTAATATTACATTTTTGAGCAAATTAAACAGAATTTAATGCTTGTTCTAAATCAATAATAAGATCTTTAACATCTTCAATACCGACACTCAAGCGAATTAAACCATCAGAAATACCTCGTGCCTTTCTAACTTCAGGTGGAACTGCTGCGTGTGTCATTGAAGCTGGATGGGTAACCATTGATTCAACAGCTCCTAAAGATTCAGCCAAGGACCATAATTTGACCGAATTCATGACTTTAATGCCTCCTTCAATACCATATTTGGAATCAAGTTCAAAAGACATCATACCACCAAAACCAGTCATTTGTTTCTTGGCAATGTCATGGTTTTGATGGGAGGGGAGACCAGGATAATAAATTTTTGATACTTTAGGATGGTTTTGTAAAAATTTCATGATTTCAAGTGCATTAGCATTATGTCTCTCCATTCGTAAAGCTAAGGTTTTAATCCCCATGATACTTAAATAGCAATCCATAGGGCTTGGTACAGCACCAACAGCATTTTGAATGAATTTAATATCTTCATGTAAGGTGTTGACCGGCTGCCCATTTATGGTTTCATAATACCAGCGTGAGGGATCATCTCGGATGATGGCCATACCACCAACCAGTTGGTTATGACCGGATAAAAATTTAGTCATGGAGTGGATTACTACATCACACCCTAATTTGAAGGGTTGCATAAAATAAGGAGTCATAAAAGTATTGTCAATTACTGAGAATATTTTTTTATCTTTAGTTCTGGATTTGTTTGCATCAGAAATAATTTTACATATTCCCTCAACATCCGCAACTTTTAATAATGGATTTGTAGGTGTTTCTAGCCAAACTAGTTTTGTATTTGGTTTCATAGCTTTAGTAACATTTTCTTTGACTCGCATATCAACATAATCGACTTCTAAACCGAATTTTTTATAGTTCTGTTCAAATAATCGATAAACTCCACCATAAGCATCATCGAAGCAAATAACATGATCACCAGATTTTAACCTTGATCTAATGATAGCGTCAACAGCTGCCATGCCAGTTGAAAAAGCTACGGCATACGTTGAACCTTCAAGAGAGGCAACTAAGTCCTGTAAAACTGTTCTAGTAGGATTATTAGTCCTGGAATATTGGTAACCACGGTCTTTACCAATTTCATCCAAAACATAGGTAGCAGTCTGATAAATTGGAGTTGTTATAGCCCCTGAAACAGGATCAGGACCTTGTCCAGAGTGGACAACCTTGGTAGTAAAACTTTTACCATTCATATCTTTCTTATCAATCAAAATTCATTGTACTCCAGATAATCTGTAAGGAAAAAACTTAATTTACTTTAAAATATTCTAAATGAAAAAATAAATTGCTAGTTAAAAAAAAGCTCTACCACTTTGGACAAGAAAAAATAATGCCTATGATTTGAGAGTTTCGATCATACTCTTATACATAACTATTCGTTTCTCAATAATAGGTGTTTTTTCGCGTCCACTTAAAAATACCACTTTTTCGTGAATCTGGTTAAGAATTAAATCAAAAAATTGTTTTTTTTCCTTATCCTTGATATTATCGAAGGACTTAACAGCTAAAGCAAACAAATTAGAATTATTTTCATTTAAAAAGATAGCAGCTTGATTAAAATTTTGAGAAACTGCAGTCTCAAAATCTTCAACATCCTCATTGTAATCTTTATCCACGTAAAATAATTTTCCGCTTTCGTTATCATACAGCCAATGATTATGGTTAAAATCTAAAAAAATATTATGCTTAGAAGAAATGAATAGTAAACCAGCTAACTGATCAAGGCTATTTTGATCTTTAAAATCACAAATAGGATAAAATAAAAATTCCTGTAAAATTAATACACCATCTGGAAGATCATATAATCTAAGATCAGGATAATAACGACCTAATAATCTCAGATTCTTCATCCTTTGACTATGAAAGACAGAACGATCAAAAAAATCTGGTGTTCGATATTCCTCTTCGTTTTTTTCAAAATATCGAGCAACAAAATAACTCACATCAGAATCACAATTAATTTCCAAAGTTATAGCAGGATGAACCAATCCTTTTCCAAGTCTGGTAATTGAAAAAAATGTTAGTGTGCATTCTCCAAATTTTTCATCAAGGGTCGTTTGAATACTGGTAAGATGATTGGGAGGAAAAAATTCTTTAAAGTTTTTCTCTTCAATCAAGACATCTTCTTGAAATTTAGATTTAATATTACTGATACCCAATACGTTAATCCTCAGATAGTATTCATTGGTATAAATATGAAAGTATTGATTATATCTGAAATAATTCTTATAGTTAATAAAATTATATGAATTATTAAAAAAAAAAGAAGAGAAGGTTTCAGGAGGAACTGCTTCGCAGTTTATCTCTTACCAGACTTGGAAAAGGATTGGTTCATCCTGCTATAACTTTGGAAATTAATTGTGATTCTGATGTGAGTTATTTTGTTGCTCGATATTTTGAAAAAAACGAAGAGGAATATCGAACACCAGATTTTTTTGATCGT
>DAHXPE010000150.1 GCA_027364495.1 Candidatus Heimdallarchaeota archaeon
ACGAGAAAAAAGTTTTTGAATACCAATTGAATACCTTTTTTCCTATTGATGTAGAAAATAATTTTCTACAACAATTTATTTTAGAAATGTTAGTAGCAATGATGCCTCAATCAATACCTGAAGCCTTTGGATATAATAAACCACTATTTATTGCTGATAAGGTAGCAAAGTTTTACTTAACCGAATTTAAACGTTTATTAATTTCTATGAGCGGTTTGATTGGAAATAGTACGTCACTTCGCAAAGAATCTTATGCTTATGAAAAATTTAGAGATACTAGGGAAGAAATTGAATCAAACCGTCGAAACATCGAGGCTTAAAAAATTTTAAAATAATCAGCTAAATAAAATTTATTTAGGTGCGTGGTATGTATAGGCGTCCTACAGAAAATGACAAGGGTAAAAAGCGCTTATGTTTAAACTGTAAAGCAATTATACCAATAGAAAACCAATATTGCTGGAGATGTGGAATAAAATTATTTAGTGATTATGATTAATCAATGACTACTTGGTCAGATTGGGAATTTTTCAAGACGAATTCTTCTTGTTTTAGAAGGAAAATTATTTTTAGATTTGGAGGATTCAGCTATTAAAATGCAACCTTGGCAAGGATTCACTCTCTCATATGGATTTGTACATAGAACAAGAGCCTCCTGAAAAGGCTATTTTTTTGATGGTTGAAAAAAAAATGTTAAAGCTACTGCTGATCTATAAATAAGAATAAAATTAAATTCAAAAATTTTTGTTAAGCCATTTTTTAAAATTTTTTATTAAACAAATTCTTTTCCTAATTGATTTTTTATTTTAAGCAAAATTCTTGTATATTATTTACTTTCAATACGGTCATTCGCTTTATTTTAAATATAAAATTGAAATTTTATTAACCAGAAAAATATCATAAAGGAGAATTACATGGAACAAATAAAAGAATTAGAGATTTTCAATTATTTCAATGATATCTTTACTGACTTACAGGGAACATTTAGCGGTAGATTGTCTGGAGTTATTCCACTAAGAGGGAATGCTGTAACAGGTGAAGCAACAGGAACGCAATCAAAATTTATTGTCAAAATTAAAGCGCCTTATTCACGAGAATTGATGCGCCAATTTGAGGAGGGGATGCTTTTAGCAATTCCAAATTTCAAATCCACACCAATTGAAGCAAAATTAACTCTATTTGAAATAACAGAAATAAAACCAGAACATTTCGGATTAAATGGTTTATCAGATAGTTCTTTTTATCCATTACAGATGGAAATTATCGAACAATCAGAGATAGACTGGCAAAATGCAGATTCATCCACGATGATCATTCAAATAGTTGCTATTCCTATTAACTATTCACTGGTTATAACGACGACAAATGGTAAAAAACCAGAATTTCGTAAAGGTTTCGAGTATCCTATTCCAGGTAGTCCTGTTAAAATACTCAATGAGAAAATTATAGATCGCATGTACAACGAAAAGATCTTAAAGAAAAATAATTGGACTACTGAAGCCAAAGAATTGTGGGATGCTGTTACTGATCCTAAAATAAATCCAAGACTAGGCACTCTCAACATGTTTGACAACATTCCCCTGTATCTTGATTATGATTCACTAATTCGCTATCATTTCGGCATTTTTGCATTTACTGGTGGTGGTAAATCTAATTTGCTTTCAAATATTCTACGTCGAATCCTATACCATACTGACAGTAAAATTGTTATTTTTGACGTCAGCTCAGAGTATCCCTGTTTACTAGCTGATATCTTAGCGGATGAACAAATTAAAAGCAAAGTTATTCTCGAAAGTCCAATTCAAGACGTTGATCAATTCTATCGAGGGATCGTTAAACCACGGCAATTTGAAGATGATGAGCGTTTCACAGCTATCTTCCAAAAGGTCTTAGATTTAGGTAGAGTTACCAATTTTTCACGTAGCTTTGGAATCGTACCTACATATCAAGACATTATAGATGAACTAGATGAAATACGTAAGGGAAATTTAGATAAGCCACATTATGTCAATGCTATTGAAGAAATATTTAATGCTGTTGTCAATTTTATTCAACTGGAGGATATTTCGGAGAAAAATTTTATAACAAATGAATTTGTTGATTTTCTAGTCGTAAAAAGTACTCAAGCAATGGATAAATTCAATGTTCATGATAAATCCGGTTTATACGCTTGGGCTACTTCTCGATCAACATTGAAAACGATAATAGCTAATCATGAAGCTAATAAATCATCAAATCATAAAGGAGCTACTATTAAAGATCTTGAACAATGGCTAAAGGAAGATACTCGAGTATTAATATTATCGATCGCTGATCCAAATATCCTACGAGAAATCGTTATTGAACTCACAAATAATGTCCTTTATCAACGTAAAAGAGATTTTTCTTTAAGACCATATATTTTGTTTGTTTTTGATGAAGCGCAAGAATTTTTACCTTCATATGCTTTAGCTCAACAAGGAAATACAAAATTGAGTACGAACAGAGTTGAAGCACTCTTAAGACAAGGCAGAAAGTATGGATTAGGTTGCTGTATTGCAACACAAAGAATTGCCTATCTCAACAGTAATGCACTTCAGCAATTGCACACCTTTTTTGTCGGACCACTTCCAAGACCTTATGATCGGGTTGTTGTTTCATCAACATTTTTAATAGATACAGCTATATTAGAAAAGACCCTTGAATTTGCACCAGGTCAATTTTTACTTTCTTCTTATGTAGCTTCAGGAATTGAAAACGTTCCAATTTTATTTTCAGCTGATAATAACGAAGAGGAATTAGAAAAACTTGTCAATCATAATCTAAAATAGATTCTTGAAATAATTAGTTTTCACTATTGTATTGTCAAGGTATAAAATAAAAATTGGTTCCTTTTCTAAATTAAAAAAATTATTTAGCTAAATATTGAATCTTTTTTGTAATTTAGGAATATGATCTGGATAGTGAGCATAGGACTCACCAGCTATGAAATTGCCAACAGATTTTTTCATACCTAGAAAGGAACTGTCTAATTCTGGTTGGTTTAATTTCTCCGTTTCAGAATATAATTCTTTAAATGTTTTATTGGCATTCTCTGTAATCTCTTTCAAACTTTTGGCATGTGTTTTGGTAAAGTTTTCTTCGTTCCTATCATCATCAGACCTTGTATAGAAAGGATTGTCTTCCATTGATTTTTTCTTTAACACATTCACTGCTTCTCTTTCATAGAGACTCAAATGAGAAATTACATCTTTAAGAACCCATTTTTTGTCAATAATTTCATTTTCTAAGCCTTTCTCTTGAATTTTTTTAGATACACTAATTAAAAGCTCATGTTGGGCCTTTAAATTTTGTAATAATTCTGCTTTATGCATGTTTTCACAACTTCAGTTAATTGCTTGACAAAGCTGTAAATTCAAAAATTGTTTTAGTTAAAACTTTTATCCATTCATTATTAAAGATCAAAACTTCCTTAACTTATAGTAAACTTTTGAGTTTCAAGTTCAAAGTTGTTAATTTAAAGCAATTGCAATTCTTTATTTTTAAAATATATTTTTAGAAACGGTTAGTCAGAATGAATCGTTAGATTAGTTTCTTGAATTATCATTTATTAAATAGAACGTATTAATTCTATTCGCATCGGTTCTCGTCCTTTATACTTTTTATTCTTCATTATTCCTATATACCTTGCGCTATTTATCAAACCTAAATGGCTGAATGCTTGAGGGTAATTTCCTATCTGCCTATTAATTTCTGGGTCAAATTCTTCCGCAAGAAGGCCAAGAGGACTTGCTAATTTCAAAATACCTTTGAAATAACTTTCTGCTTCAGATATTTTACCTGATAAAGCTAAAGTATTAACTAACCAAAATGTACATAGAATAAATGTCCCTTCTTTTCCCTGTAACCCATCATCTGAGTTATATCGATAAACCAAACCGTTTTTTGTCAGATATTTAATGGTTGCATCTATTGTTCCTTGGACTCTCGAATCATTTATAGGTAAAAATCCCATAATTGGGATTAAAAGACTGGTAGCGTCTAAAACAGTTTTTTCTGGTTCTAATACCTGTAAAAATGTGTACATTGATTTATTAAATCCTTTTTCAAGAATAGCATTTTTTATGGTATCACGTTCGGTAATCCATCTATTGATATTTCCCATTAACTTGTATTCCTGCGCAATTAAGACACCTCGATCAAGAGCAACCCAGCACATGAGTTTGGAATAAGTAAAATGTTGGGGTCCACCACGAACCTCCCAGATACCAGAATCTTTTGTGTTCCAGACATTACAAACATGATCACAAATCCTGGAAATAAAATTCCACTCATCATTAGTTAATTTTTGTTCATCAACGAGGGTCTCATACATCATCAAGACAAATTCACCGAAAATGTCTAATTGTTTCTGATCAAAAGCACCATTTCCTATCCGAACTGGGTGGGATTTTTTATATCCTTCTAAATGGTCCAAAACCTGTTCTTGTAAATTGGATTCTCCTTCTAAGCTATACATAATTCTCATTTTTGCTGGATCAAGACTGTCCAAACATTTATTTTTAAGCCATTTAAAGAAATTATCAGCTTCAGAACCATGATCTATGCTGTAGAGAGTTCTGATAGTGAAAGAAGCATCTCGGATCCATGAAAAACGATAATCCCAATTTCGTTCTCCACCAATCATCTCTGGAAGAGACGTTGTAGGAGCAGCTGCTATCGATCCAACTGATCTATGAGTTAATAACTTTAAAACTAATCCAGATCGAACTACGAGATCGTGCCAAGGTCCATTGAAGATACAATTCTCTTTATCGCAAATATGGACCCAAGATTGCCAATAATTGCTTGTAACTTTTAAAATTGTCTCACAAAAATGTGGTTTCAAAATTTCATCATTATTATACTTCAGCACAGCCCAGTATTCATCTCCAGAGACAATATCAAGATCAACATAAGCACCAGTATCTTTTATAACCGGTTTTATAGGGCTTTTAGTATAAATTTCTAAATAAATTTTAGATTTCTCTCCTTCAGCGACAATTTGATTATTTAATGCATAAAATTTGGGTATTTCCCTGGCATAATTAGGTCTTGGCTCAAAAGTTATTCTAAGTGGCATTGTTCCTGAAATACTGGTTATTTTACGAAATATAATATTCAATGATGAAAGTTCATGTCTTTGACGAGTAGGCATGAAATCAGTCACTATTATCTCACCAGTTTTCGTTTTAAACCTTGTTTCAAGAATATTGGTTCCTAAAATGTATTGTTGTTCTGATTTCCAATCATTTTTAGGAGTTATTGAAAATGAACCTCCTTTATTTACATCTAATAGGGAGCAAAATATACTTGGGGATTCTAGATGTGGAAAACAACACCAATCAATTGACCCATCGTTACCAACAAGGGCACAGGTTAGTAGATTACCAATAATACCGTAGTCTTCAAGATTTTTATACTTTTTAACCAAAAAATTAATCTCTTAAAAAATCAGTTTTTCTTAATAGTAAAAACTAAAACATGGGAACTAATCTAACGTGATTTACAAATTAGAAATCTCAAATAAATCGTTCAATTTACAGATATGAGAATAGTTTATAGTTTGTTATATCTAAATAAATTTTACTTATAATTAATAAATAAAGTTATCGTTTATGAATTATTTGGTTTGTCTGCATAAACCATAAAAATTCCAAATTTCGAAAAACAAAAACTCCAATGCGATATAATTTTTTTAAAAATCTATCTTAAATGGATTTCACAGATGTAAATACCAAAATACTATTTATTTAGAATAAAATTTATCTTAATATTTTCTATAGCGAATGCAAAAATTAAGATTTGAAATCCACATTTTTTGAGAAAATTAAGAATCTTTGTTTTGGATACTTACAAGACTATAAAGGATTAATGAATTATTAGAATCTTTATGAGAATTCTAATTCTATATGATTCTTTGTATGGGAACACTGAAAAAATTGCTTTAGCAATAGGAGACACTACAAAACTTGAACATCAAACAAATATAATAAAAGTTGATCACAATACTACAGTAGATCTACAAGAAGTTGATTTACTAATTTTAGGTTCTCCAACTCATGGTGGCCGATACACTGAGCCAGTTAAGAAATTCATTGATAAACTACCAAAAAATGTATTTGTAAACCTAAAAGTAGCAACTTTCGACACAAGCTTTCCGACTACAAATATGGGTTTTTTCCTAAATAACGTAGCCAAGATATTTGGAAACGCAGCTCCAAGAATAGCAAAATCTCTAGCAAAAAAGGGGTTGACAATAATTGATTCAAACATATTCTATGTCTTAGGAAAAGAAGGTCCTTTACAGGAGGGAGAAATTGAACGTGCAAAGAAATGGACCGACGAGCTTCTCAAGAAAATATAATAAATTCAACATATTAAACAGCCCATCAGCTATTGAGATCGCTAGAAAAAAAGCGAAAGAAAAACATTTTCAAATAACTTGAATGAATTTGGAGGAGATATTGGAAAAATAGTAAGAAACTTTCTAGTACCAAAAAATCGTTAATAAGGAAAGAAAAATAAAAAAAGAGGTTTCTGGGTTTTTATGAAATTTTCTATCTACAAGAAACCTTAAAAAAACAAAGTTTACGTAAAAGTTAAAATATATTGCAACATAAAAACCTTTGTCTAATTCAGAAATTGACAACCCATTAAAATAATACAACTCATGAGATGAATAAATTGATTCAAAATGTAATTTTAAAAAATAATATTAATGAAATCCAAAAAACTTCACAAGAAAATCAAGTTATAGAAGAATTAAAAAGGAAAGATTTCAATAAAGAAGATTTAACATCATATTTAAAAGAAATTGAAAAAGCAATTAGTGGGTTTAATTAATTAAAAAGTAAATATGATCTAATTTTTTGTATACTGTCGATTTTTTGAATTTAATTTAAAAACAAGGAAAGGAGATTAGATAATCTAACATAAAAAAAAAATATTAATTGGTAATATTTCTTAAATATGATAACAGTTAATTTTAATTATACTTTCATTCATGGGAATAACTTAGATTAGCGTTTTTGGACTTCTTTTTTTACCTAAAGATACTAATATGAATCTTTTACAAGCTGTTATCACCGCCACAGATATCACTAATTTTTGAATGACAATCCACTATCTTTTTTCGGCATTATAGTCATATGTATCTTGATTATTGCTGTTATTATCAAATTCATATCCGAATTTAAGGGACTGGAGACAGAATTTGACCCACAACAGACTAATGGTTCCAATCACTTATTTTAATTTTACTCAATTGTAATCGAGAGTTCAATAAGTTTTCATTAAGCCTACCAATAATAAAAATAGCGATGTCATCAAAGATTTTGTCAGGATACTTACTCAGGAAAAATAATTTTATTAATTCTTTAAGATCTAATTTAGAAGCTAAATCTGCGAAATGTAAGTTAATTAATTCAGAAAAAAGTTATTAATTTTTTCAATTATTTAATCAATTTTTTGCAAAACTAATAATAAGGCTAAAGAGAGTTTTTCATATTTGAACTAATCGAAAACTATTTAATGATGGTATGAGAAATCTTTAGTGATTTATGTAGTAACATTTTAAAGTGGTATTTATGCCAAATAGAAATCAATTTAACTCTAAAAAAAATGAAATTAAACATATTCCTCCTACGATAACGGAAAAAACAACAAAACCCGTTGGGGAGAATTTACAATCTAAGTCCTCATCATATTATCCTGATAAAAAAATGAGGCACCACCAGTTTAATGCCTTAAAATAGATCTTCTTAGAAAAGTCAAAATCAAAAAAAACACATAGAAACTTACGTTTCGCGAATATTTTTAAAAATTTTCTATGACTTTAAATTATTGTAATTAAACTGAAATTCTTTTACTTATTTTTTTGATTTAAAATATGTTTTAAATCATAACTTTTTTTACTGGAGAATATAACGTTGTAATCGTAAATATTTTCTCCTCGTTTCTTTTAATGCATTTATAAACTCTCTTTCATCAATGGGCATTTTATCCTGATAATTAATTAATTTATTCAGCTGTAGTAACTTATTTTGAATAATTTTATTGTATTGATCGTCTAATTGTCGTCTTAAAAGATGATAATACCTTCTATCTGTTTTTAGTAATCCTTGCATTAAAAGAACTGCGTCTCTTCTATAATCCTGTTTTGACTGGTGTATTTCTTGTAAAAGGAACTGATGTTGACCGTTTTCCAGTTTGTTTTCGTATTTTTGTTTCTCCAACTCCATGTTAGATTGTAGTTCAAACAATTCGGTATAAATATCATGGAGTTCCAAAAGATATTTCAAAATTGGTTTGTTAATTTTGATTTGAATTTCATGGATAATTTTAGCAACAATATTAAAATCTTCTTTTTTCATTTGACGCTGTAATTCTTTGCTCAAAAATCTACAAGAGCTTATTTTCTCATAAAAAACTAAAATATTTTCTTTTCTATTTATTATATCATCATAACTAACTTTTCGATCTCCAAGATAATCAATGAACTCTTGAAATTCCCGATTACATAGATAATTATTCAAAGTAACCTTTTGTTCTTCAACAAAGTATAATTTATCAAGGATCTCTTCAAGACCATTAATTCTATCTAGTTTTGTTATAATAAAATTCCTTACTCGTAATAGATCTTTGTCTACTTCTTTTAAAAGTTTATATATTGTTTCTAGATTAGTTTTGTCGCTTTTAAAATCGAAAATAATGAGTTGTTCATATTCTCGTGTAAAAGAGATTGCCATGAGTATAGCATGTCTAGTGCTTTTAAACCCCAACCACACACGCCTTTGAATCTTTACAATAAATAGAGCAAAAATTGAGTAAAGAAATGGATTAGAAGAGTAAAAAAAGTAATGCATAATACCTTTTTATAATTAAATCCGACATTACTCTTTAGAAAAAATTTAAGAAGGATTTTTGACTCTAAGGTTACTCAAAAAAATAAAAAAGATGCCATATTTTTATTTAGAAAATAAAATCACTTCATAAGTTTCATTGCTAATAATTATACCATTTTGACTTATTTTATTCAACCGATCTGAAAGTTGGGAAATAAATTCTGATTTCTTTTCACCTAGTAAATTTTCATTAGCATAAGAGGTAGATAATTGTAATCCGATGAGCTTTTCAACTGTAAATTCATGTTTAAAATTTAATAATTTCCTCTCAAAGAAGGTAAAAGAAGAATTATCAATTATCTCTTTAAAAGTGATCTTAGATTCCCTATAATCTCCTTGAATAGTTTTTCTCTTTTCACCCATGAATTCACGAATAGTTGAAACAATTATCTGATCGTGTACCTGCTGATTATTCCAAGAACTGCCACCACTTAAAAAAGCTCCTCCTTTTTTAATTATATCTTTAAATTTGTTTATAACAAGTTCTTGGTTCATCCAATGAAACGAATTAACAAAAATAATGAGACCTATTAATCCAATTTGCTGTAAATCCACAGTTTCAGCTGAGGCACACATCCATTGAATGTTCTTAATTCCCTGTTTAGTTGCTTGATTAATACCTTCTCGAATCATTGAATTACTACTATCGATACTTATAATTTTTTTAAAATATGGTGAAAAAAATAAAGAACTGGTTCCTGGTCCACATCCAACATCTAGCAATATTTCTTGACCATTTAAATCACCTATTTTTCGTAACTCTTCTATCACTTCTTGTGGAGGTTGTAACCGATATTTCAAATAATATTCAGCTGTTTTATCAAAAAGATCTGGCATTATACTCAAAATTCTAGTTTTGCTACCTATTAAATGAACGTCTAGTATACTGTAAGTATTTATGTTTATTGTTGTTAAATTTTCCGTTATTTTTGATTAGTAAATGGGAATCTACAGTTGTTCGAAAATATAGTAAAATGCAGATAAACATATCGAAATAATCGTTTAGTAAGGTCTCTTTAAAGTATTTAAAGAAATAAGAATAAATGAGTGATAAAGGTTTATTTTCAATGACTCATGCTTG
>DAHXPE010000151.1 GCA_027364495.1 Candidatus Heimdallarchaeota archaeon
TCGAGTAGTACAGAATTCGAAGATTTTTCAAAAATGGTGTCAATAATCTCCACTGAGGCTGTATCATCAATGATGACAAAATAAAAGGAACTGTATTACTAATGAAATACTTTTAGCCAACGGATTTTTGACCCTATAGTAAAAATATTATAATTCTTAACTTTACAAATTAATTTTTCGAAAATTAAAACTCAACTTCGAAAGATAAAAAATTTTTTTTTTTCATTTTAAACTTGAATTGCCAAACAGACTTTGGTACGTGGTTTTCGAGTCCTAAAAATGTAGTCCCAACATTTCACTTATCTTAAATTCAGGAGCTTCTTTGCCGAAAATGGAGAAAATCTGATTTAATTTATCTGAAAAATTAGTCGAGGTGATTATTTTATAAGTTTTAAAGTTTGGATAGCTATAAATAGCTTCTTGGATATAACCTTGTTTTATAATAAAATGTAACTCCTCGAAAGAATAATAAATTCCATATTGTTGAAGAAAATTATTAAGAACACTTAACAAAACCATACCCCAACTAACAAGTGCAACATGAGCCTCAATTCTATCAGGAAGTCGATGAAAAAATGGTTGTTCCTCTAGCACATCTTTCAATAAGTGGAATTCCTGTTCTACAGTGTTTTTAGAAAGATAATAGCTCACCATTTGTACAGCCGTTAATGAATCCTTGTTTGAAATTAGCACAAATTTACCAAAAATGCCCTTTTTATCTCCAATGTTTTTCTGATTTAACCGATAAAGGTTTTGATCCAAAATCTTTGAGGGCTTGGGTTTTCCATCTTTGTCAAACTTTCGAAGATGGACTAATTGTAACATTCTTTGCTTTTTAAGGATTTCGCGCATTTTACCTACCTTTTCAATTTCTGATGTTGAATTTTCAGATTCGACGCCTTTCAAGAGAGATTGAACTTCAGAAAACCGTCTCTCAAATTCTAAAAGTTTATGACGACGAACAGCTGGACTGACATAGAACAAAACTAGTCTGGTTTTGTTGTAAACCGATTTAATTGATGTGACACCTTTTAAGACACTTTCTTTATGTTTGTAAAGAATTGGAAGTGCATCTTCATCTAATTGGACTAAATCTTTTTTGAAAAGAACAGATTTAACTGCTGTTATGAAATAAATATCTTTCTTTTCTTGTAGCTCATCTAATTCTTTCAATATATCTTCAGCGACGTTTCCCCTGTCAAAAATAATAAATTTAGATTTTAATCTTTCTAAAAGCTTTGGATAAGTCGTTTGAAGAGATTCAACAGTTGATGCAAACATTGAAAGGTCAGTAGCATTTCCTGCAAAAACATCGAAAAAGAGAGGAATATATCGTTGGTTTACACCTAAAATAACATTGACTTGTGCCAAATCTGGACGCTTATTTCGGCTATACCCGTTATATCTTGCAATGGGCTTTCCTGAAATTCGCTTTTTTATTCCCTGTTCTGTATCTGGGTTTAAATTTCCTGATACCTCATTTGATCTTTGGTCCTTCATTTCATCTTCGATCACCTCTTTGTCTTCAATTTCATCATTGGTAGATGTGAAATGTTCGTCTTCTCCATAAGTAGAAAGAGATGTTCCATCAAGCAATAACACTTCATTTTCTGGAGGAAAAAGATTATAAATTTGTTCAATAAGCTCAGCTTGAATGAAATGAATGTGTGGATGAATGTAATCCATATAATGATAAATATTTGATTCAGAAAATGCTTCGGTTGGAATTTTAGAGTCAATTTTAAATATCGAATTATTAAATACTCGTTGTGCTAATTCCCATTTACTACCTGGATATAGACACCGTTCAATGATTAAATATGATATATAATCACCACAATCCCATTCAGTTTCTCTTTTTACAAAGGAATTGATTATTTTATTGAAATGTAGCTTTTTAACAATTTCTAATAAAAGTTCTTCACCAGAATAACTATATTACCGCTTTTGTTCAGTATTTTGGCTTACGAAATCATCCAATATCTTTTTTGCTTGTCGTTCATTTCCTAAATAAACTCTGATGGTCTTGATTTTCCCATTAACTCGAAAATTAGCCTTATAATTGTAATAAGTGCCATATTTTGCCTTTTTTTGCTCTAAGAAGAATTTCATTGTTAATTGTAGGACCATGACTATTTAAATGTTTCTATCCGACAAAAATAAAATAATCTAAATCTAATTTTAAAATTTAAAATAAAAAAGGTGCCTACATTAATTCTGTTTCAATAAACAAAAAATTTTCTGATTTAACTTAAAAAGCCAAGAGTTCATTAATTCCATGTCAGAAAATTAATTAAAATAAGAATTGACTATAAGTAAAATTTTGAGATAATAATATATTATGTGGAATCCGACTAATGATTTGATTTAGGATGGAGATTGATGACAATTAGAAACAGGAAGAAGGCAAATTTTTTTAATAATCAATCAATTAATACTAAAATGATTACCTTTACATTTTTAATTATTATATTAGCTGGCGCTATTGCTACTTTTGGATTATTTCAAATTAGTACATTAACAAATCGATTACATGAGGTCCAGGACGAAGACTGGGTGCTAGCACACAATTATGACGACATTGACAGTGATGTTAAATCGCAACTTTTAGATCTTAACAGTTTTGTCCAAGGTAATGTGAGTGGAAAACTCGATTTTACTGGTCAAGAGGCAGTCATTAATTCTAGTATACGAAATATTAGTACCATTATAGGTAATTCAAGCATAGAATTTTCACAAGTTAAATCACAATATATTGATTTGCTAAATATTACTACATTACCTCAGACTGGGATTTTTGACAGGACAAATAATTATTTTTCAATTAATACCCAAATACAGGGCTCAAAAAATACGTTATCAACAATGGAGACAATTATAGAGTATGATCTAGATTTACTAACAGATCAAACTTCTGTTGAAACTGGTCATAACAATGCTACCGTTATGCATCAGGTTCAGGATTTATATATAGCATTTTTAGAATGCCAAAACATTGTATCTGAAATTGTTTCCTCCACAAACAATACTGCAATTCACTCCCTCATTGGAAAGTTTTATTATTTATATGATAATACATCCAATTTGGATTCCATTAGTAATGAATTTAATAATCTGAATACATCTATAACAGGAGCTTTGGTAGACAATTCCATTGGCAATGATTCATTATTTTATGATAATCAATTACAAAGTATGATCCAAACCGGTAATACTACCTATAAACCTTGGATAACCTATCTTAATTCGAACTATACAGGTTTATTTGATGAAAAACAAACTGATAATGCCTTAGCGAATGAAGAACAGGTATTATTACAACAAGCTTCCCGTATAGATACTAGATTAATCGCTAATTTAAACTTTCTACAAACCGATACCTCAGCTGAAATGAGTCATCTTGTTTCATCTTCTAATATCGCATTTATTGCTATGTTAAGCTTGTCTATTTTTGATGCGATTGTTGTGTTTTCAATTGGCTATTTTTTTGCTCGTTCAATTTCAAAACCGATCAAGAAGATTGCTGCTATCAGTACTATTTTTGCTACAGGTGATTTAACACAAACAATAGAAGATTTAAATCGATCAGATGAAGTTGGAGTTCTTCATTCATGTTTTATAGAATTAAAGACGTTTTTAAAAAGTATTATTGGAGAAATGAACCATTTAGCACAAATTCTTGCAACTTCATCCGAAAAAATGGTTGCAAGCTCAGAAGAAGTCAATGCTTCAAGTGAAGAAATCTCATCAGTTGCACAACAAATTTCAAAAGATACTCAAGAACAATCCATTCAAATATCCTCTTCTTTGAAGTATGCAATAGAATTAGAAAAGAATTTTGAAGATAAAATTAAAGAAGTAACTAAAACGGCTTCATTAATTGAGTCAATATCTTCTCAGGTTAATATGTTAGCATTAAATGCATCCATTGAGGCTGCGCGTGCTGGGGAATATGGTCGCGGTTTTTCCGTAGTTGCTGAAAATATAAGAAAATTAGCTGATGATTCAAAATCAGCAGTCAATAATGTTAAGGATACAATTAATATCTTACAAGGCAGTATTTCTGAATCCATTCATAAAATGAAGTATTCAATAGAGCAAATTGATTCGATTGCTCAAGGAACAGCCTCAGGTGCAGAGGAATCATCTTCTGCTACTGAAGAACAGGCAGCTATAATGCAGGAACTTACTGCTTCAGCTCAAGAGCTATCCCATGTTGCCTTTGATCTTGAAACAATGATTAAAAGATTTAAAATTTCTTAAAAGGTCTGATTTGTCAACATCGTCCAAATCAGGTCATTTTAAAGAACTTTTGACTCATGTTAGTTAAAACGTAAGTCTCCACATCAACTACAAACAAATCTGTGAGTGGTTCAACTGCGGCCCAATTATCACTGCCAACAACCACTATAACAACTTTACTAAGCTTTTAATTGATATTGATTATCATTTTAGTTTTTTTTTCATTAATAATAAAAAAGAGAAGAAATTATTGATAAATGCCAATAGGTAAAACGAAGATTTTGTCTTTTTAACCATTTGTCAAAGGAAATACTGGAACCCAATAGTACTCTATATCTTTGAAAGAAAGTAAATCATCAAGTGACTTCTCTTCTATTTTATCTAAAGACATATTTTGCGTGGGGATTAAGT
>DAHXPE010000389.1 GCA_027364495.1 Candidatus Heimdallarchaeota archaeon
TTTTAATATTTATAACCTTCTTCTCAAGTTGTTGTACCTATTATCTAATTATAAGTATTCTAAAAATAATTTTCAAGAAACGAGAATATGAACGTCCATTTAAAGTAGCACAATATTTAGATTTAGCTTCTTATATCATGATTCCAATAACCATGATAATAATTACTTCGCTTTCATTTTTGAGTCTGACTGATCCAAAATCACCATTAGCATTATCCCCATTAGCACCAATAACATTGGCTTTACCTTACCTCTTATATTTACAGGCAATAAAATCGATTTCAAGTACATATGCTGCCTTAAATAGTAGGAATAAATTACTTTTTGAATCAAAAGACCAATTATTCAAAGCAACCGGAACACATTTAACACCTTTTATAGGATTTAACTATAGAAAAAACATTGAATGGTACCCTAATAAAGATAATATGTTCCATTTCATGATTTCTTATAAATCTCAGACCAGATTAAAATTACCTTTTATTTTAATGGATACAAGTAGCTTCTTAACGCATGAGGAATTTGTAAACTATTGCAACAATCCAACACAATATGAACAAATCAATGGCCAACTATTTTTATATATAGCATCAAGTGATATAAAACAAAAGAATAAAATTATTAAAAATTTCGGATTTCTAATTGGTGGAAGATTACTTACAAATGAATTGGCAGATTTTTTATCTAGTTTAGACAATGCTGGTTTGCAATATACAATAACTAAACCATTTAATAAAAGGCTAAGAAAAATGAGTTTTTTTAAAAATAGTAATCAATATCTCTAAATTTTTATACAAGAATGAACATTTTACATTCTATTTCCTGGAAAACCACAATGATGATCTTATTCCATATAGCATTCCAGCTGATAAATTAAATAACTTCATTGATGTCGAAGGTAAATTAAATGTATAGAGTGAGTTGACCATCCGACAAATTTATTCATTCATCTATAATTGTTAATTTATGCAACTAAACAAACAACATAAACAAATGATGGAAGGATTAGCATACTAATGTAATGTTGAAGGTTGATTTAAATTCATTGATTTATTGTTTTTTTTAACCTATTTATTAATCCTTACAAATTTAATGTGTTTATTTTCTTTTTCTTATACTTCGGGTATAAAGAATGAATTCTTATAAGAATTCAATCTTGTTTTTTGTTCTATTTCCTTTAATTTCTTCTAATTTCCTTTTTATTTTATCTCTTTAGCTATGATTTAAATATAGTTTTTTCTTAATCTATTAATCTATCTTTGATATGCAGTTGGCTAATTTACATATTATTTCCTTCAGGACTGTGTAAATGTATCTGCTAAAACATCTGAGGATAATTGACCACGGCTGAATACTGTTCTTTGTATCCAGATGCTATTGTCATAAAATATGATGATATAGGCTCTCTTTTTAACATTTTAAGATTAGATAGAAGTTATAGCCAAATAATTCTAATAGGACATGGATCAGATCAAGGAATATTAAGTGCAAAACAAGGAATTATACCATGGAAAAACATTGCTGACTGGATAAATACATTACCAAGCACTCAGGTGTATTTTCTTTCGTGTGACTCACTTGCGGTAACAAAATTAGTAAATAAACCATCAGTAGGCTTTCAAGGGGTTATTGACGGTCCTTTAGCAGCTTATGCAATTGCAATTAAGGATAATCAATATCATCATGTCAATTTAAATACAAATAATGCAATTTTACAATTTGTTACACGATATGATGCTTTGCTTAATGGCGCGAAAGAGGAACTAATGATGATCTGTTATTCTCCTTCTACACAATTATCATCTCAAATTTCTACCACAGATTGTGGAACTCCACCCCCACCACAGCCAAAAACAATTCCAGCATCTGTCATAGGCTCTTGTACGCTTCAACCTAGTGATCCCTTATATAATTTAAATCCAGAGTATGTTGTGTTTTGCGCTGGAATTGTAGAGGTAGGATTTTGGTTAACAAGTATATTAGCATTATCACTTTTATTGTATTTTGATCTTTATCTCAATACAGAATGGAGCATTAGTGAAAAGGTAGGATTGTCATTAGCTGCTATGCATGCACCGTTGATCTATACATTATATGAATTTGGGCAAGGACAAATTTCAATTGGGGCAGTGTTCGATCAAATTACAATGTTTACTATTGATGGTTTAAGTCTTCTTTATAATGCTTGGCTTAGTGCAGATCTTGCAACTCAGCTGGTATTAGCGGCAGCTGGATTTGCAGCTATTGTAACATTAGCTATAGAATATGGTACTGACTTTGCAAGTGCGAGTGGAGCCATAACATTAGCTAAATGGATTGGAGCTGCTGCAAGTGTTTTAGGAATTTCTTATGGAGTTATTACTGACGTTACAGATACTAATCTTGATCCTGATTAATAAAAATCTAAAAATTTTGATCTCAATTAAAGATTGTAACAAAATTTTTTACAATAAAATGTTTTGAAATACCATCAAAAAAGAAAAAATATATAAAAATTATAATAATTTATAATAATCGGTCTCGGCTATGATATTTCAAAATAACACTTTTAAATGCTTCTCAAAAAGTAACTACTTGATTTCAAGATTAATTTTTGCATTTTTACTTTTTTTCTTCATTGCATTCGTGACAAGTGCTTTTAGTGCTTTAAACTTTCCTTTATTTCTTCTGTTATATTCCAGTTATTATATTTTATCTTATTTAATTGTTTTTATCCTCGCAATTAGAAGTGATGATTTGAGGTATTTAGAAAAATGGTCTAATGATTCTAGTAGAAGATTGTTAATGAAAGAAAAAGTCCAGTTTACTCTTTTCTTTTCATTTTTCTTATTGATATTAATTATTATGCTGTTCTTTTTTATTGAAATACTCCCATTAAAAAGAACACTTATTCAGTTCAAATATACTGTTGATTGGCAAAACCTTTTATTTATTTACATGATAATTTTTTCATATTTCTTAATATCAAAATCATTAATTTATTGGCTTGCAGATTCATTTGAAATAAAATCTTATTCTGTTGAAATTAAAGCATTAAAGACTGAAATTCGAGTGTATTCAAAAATTATTTCGCTTGCAAGTTATTGTTTTTTGACATTTGCAATAAATTTGATTATTAGTCATTATTATATTGATGGATCCTTTTTTACCTCTTCTGAAGAAATTTCATTAGTTTTAATTCTGGAGCTCGTTATAATTTACATAATCAATCACTTTTTTTTCCTGAAAAGCAAAAAAAACTTTGAAAAAAATGGGTACCCGTTTATGACATGAGTCCTAACATTGAAGGACTAATAGGGATAAAATTGCAAAGTAGACGTGAATATAATAATTTTTTTCTATTCTTCCAGTAATAACAAATGATTCCTTTAGAAAATTAAAATTTTTTGAAATAATAGACGCCAATTTTTGATTTCAATTAGATTTTAAATCCTATAATTATATCCTTATTGCTTTATATTTTAGAGGGTAAAATATGCAAAATGAAACAAGAAAATTCGACTTAAATATTGAAAGCATTTTAGAGAATTGGGAAGAATATCATGCTGTAAGAGAAGTTATATCAAATGCTATAGATGAAGAACTACTTTCACAAACAAAGAAGGTAGAAATTTATAAAGAAAAAAATCTTTGGTTTATGAGGGATTATGGGAGAGGCTTAAAATATGAAAATTTAACCCAGAACTTCTTCCTTGAGATCCTCACCGGGATCCCGAGCG
>DAHXPE010000287.1 GCA_027364495.1 Candidatus Heimdallarchaeota archaeon
TTCAAGAATTGTAATTGCTATTAAAAAAATCTTTTTAGTTTAAATAGCATTTATAAAACCGAAAAATAATTAAATAGTGTAAAACTACTAAATAGAAGAGGAAGTCTGGTTTAAGCTAATTTTATTATCATTCAGGTTTACTTGAATTTTCTTTTTGGATATAAGATGTTCAGGAACAACCTCGATTATGTTATGAGAAGCATCAATGAATTGAATACGATTAATGCGACAAAGATTAGTCAAGTCCTTAACTCTATTGTGTTCAATATGAATATTTTGGACATATCCTAATCTACGGATGAAATCAGGAATCTCTTCTATCCTATTATTACTTAAATTTAATTCCTTTAATGATTCAAAAATGACAAATTCTTCCGATATTTCATCAAGATCACAATAAATAATTGCTAATTTATCCAACCTTCTTGCGTTTAAGATAGGAAAGAATTCATCGTAACCAAAAGTAAAGCCTTGAACAAGCAGTGTATGCAAGTTTAATAATCGATCTTCAACAGTAACATTAATTACCTCAATACTATTAATGTTTTCTAATAATTCTTGCTCGTCATCCTCATCCGTTTTATAAGGTATAATTTTAGAAATAAGTTCCAGGGACTGAAGACTCGTTAAATTAACCATGGAATTTGGAAAAATTACTTTCCAGTTTTTTATTGAACCAGTAATACGTAGAGAATGTAATTTTGAAAGGTAACATAAACTCAGGGGATATTCGGTTAAAGGGATGTCAAGGGTTAATATTTCAAGATCTAAACAGGATTCAATACCATCTGGAACCTGTATATTCGGATTAGTCGGTGGTTGAGTTAATTTCAAATATTTTAATGATTTTTGATTCCCACCGTTTAAAATTCTTGGAAAAGGATGATTAGTTTGTAAGGTAAGATCAAGACAAAGTAAATTAGGAAAAAAGGCAAGTGAAAATTCGTCCAGCCCAGAAAAATTAGTTGTAAAAGTAACTCCAAGATAAAGTAAGGATTTCAAATCAAATAAAAAATTAGGTAGAGAATCAATTTGATTACAAACGATAAAACCAATTTCGGACGAGTGAAAGAGGATAATAATAAATTGATCTGTAGATGAAAATTCAGATGCAATCTTAATCAATTTATTTTGTAGATGTTGGAATTGACTATGTGAAAAAGACCCAAGATTTTTCAAGTTGATTTTAGGTTCAAGAAAAAGTTTTATAATATGATTAGGTAAAACTTCAAGAATCCGATCAGTTAATGGTTCAAATTTAGCTAAACACTCATTAAATTGTTTGGTACATTCGGTATGAGCTTCATGAAATTTTTCAAATGAATTTTCTAACTCGTCAAGACAATACTTACAATTACTGATAGAAGACCCATCACTAGACATAATTAAAAGTAATAATTCTATTATTTATGGGTTTCCTTAGGTTGATATTTCTGATTGTAAAGAACTTATTTAAATATGCAGGAAAAGGCGAAAAATATGATTTAACAATTTCTTAAATCAAAGGCCATCTGAATTGAATTAAAAATTGAAATAAAATGAATTAATTGTTTTTAAAAAAAGATATTGATAAGTAAATTAAAAAATTTCAACATTGTTATTATAGCCTAAAAATTCACTATTTCTAACTCTGATTAAAACTTAATATTTTATATTATTTTTAAAAATTTATTGTATTTTTTATTTTTTTCCTATTGTACTATTATTTATTTTTATCCTACTTATTCATTATGATTGTACAGTTTAAAAATTTGGGTAATAAATAAATAGGTGGTTCCTAAATTGTAATTAAAAGAAAAAAGTGTATTTAGTATAAAATGGAACAGAAGAAGAAAAATGAATTAGTGAAAGGAATAAAAAAAAATAATTAAAAACTAATTAATCTTATTTTTAGTCAGCTTATGCTTCAGCTTGGAGATTTACCCATTTAAGACCTTTTTGTTTGTCACCATACTTAGCAGTTACTAAACCACGGATACCGTTAATACCTGAGTTCTGGGGATCCTCGCCAACTAAGACGTTAATTTGATCTTTATATTCAGGGAATTCAACAGCCAATTCTCTTTGTAATCGTTGAGTTAGACCATTAAATCTAGAAGCACCTCCTACAATTAGAACAGCGCCTAATAATAGTTCAACACCTACTTCAGACTTCTCTAAAACTCCCTCAATGGCTGAAACAACTACCTGAGTAATAGAGTTAAATCTTCGTTCTTTTTTGTAATATTTAGCGTAATCAAAGAGCATTTCTGGTGTGTTTAAAATATCCTTAATATCTACCTCTTTACGTTTAAAATTCTTCATTGTAGTTGGTGCATCGCCATCACAGGTGCCAGCTTCGTGTAACCACTCTTCGATGGTTCCATAGGCTGTTCCAACAATGTTATATCGTTCTTGTAAGATTGTTTGGCAATATTTGGTTATATCTTGGCCACCAATGTTAAATCTTCTGAATGATTCTTGAATTGGTATTCCTGAAACACCACCAACTTCTGTGTCACCACCACCGATGTTAACGATGGTACAATAACCTTCTCGAGCACCAATCTGTTTTAAATAGTTGATCTGACTGAAATAGTCAAACATAATCTGGTTGTTAATATAAATAGCTTTGAATCCCATTTTCTTGGTTGATCTTTTGTGAAGTGCTTCAACGGTTTCTCTTGCTTCAGCTGTTTCGAAAGCAGCAACTGCAGATATTACAGCCCAGTTTTTGTAGTTACCGGCCATTTTATCATTGCCAGTAAAATTAAATTCTTTGTCTAATTGTTCACAGACATTTTGATAGACTTTTTCTAATTTGGCAGTATCTGAAGGTAATGCATCAGACTGAACGAAAACCTCATCAGCTTGGAATAATAATTTGGCGTCTTCAATTTCTTTCTGGGTAAACAATCCTGTTGGAATGTTTATTTCATCTTTGGATTCTTGTCGTAGAGTTTTTGCTTTTGTTTCAGAGATCTCGAAAATTTTGTTAGGTATAACTACAAGGTCCTCCATCCAAGCAGAATCCTTCATTACGCTACATTTGGCGAATAATGTCCCAAAATCAACGGCCAGGATATTTGGTTCTTTTCCTTCGTAAACCACTTTAAATTCATTTGACATTTTTTTAATCCTCTAATAGTGTTCTTATTAGATATTGTTAGTTATCGTTTTTAGCTTCAAATAGCTAAATTTTTTTATTTTTAATCTTATATTGTAACTAAATAACGATATGATTTTTGTAAGAACTTGTTTGTTCTAAATTGTTTTTTATATTCTAATATAATAATTTACTTAAATTCTTAATTTTTTTAGGATAACTTTTAAAATTT
>DAHXPE010000302.1 GCA_027364495.1 Candidatus Heimdallarchaeota archaeon
ATATTGCATAACCTACATCATCCATCCTGTCTGAAGTTTCTACAAGCATAGCATCTATCCAAGCAATTGCATCCTGTGAACCAAAGATCTTTGCCTTTAGAATGTTCTGTAAATGGCTATCACCATGAATATACTCGACTGATCCTTGAGCTTGTTTAAAAATTTCGTACCAATTATTCAGTGCTCCTTTATCTACATTATTGGCTAGGTGATTAAAAATTGGATTATAAATGGATATATTAGTATCTAAAGAAGTTGGCCCATGGAGCCGTGCTAAGCTATAGCCTAGTAGCATTAGCTTCTCTGATAAACCTCCTTTCTCATATGAATCAACTAGTGGTACAGCACCATCAACAAATTCCAACATAAGACAGCTTGTATTCGTTTCTGGAATAGAAATTGTCTCTAATACATTTGGTGCAAAAATATAATCAGGCATAGATCTAATTATGTCTGGTAATTCATGCTTTCGTATCGAAAAGTCCCATTGTTCTTGACGTTTTTTCAAAAGCTGGTGTAATGAAATAGCGTTTTTCTTTTCCTCTACTAAATTATTGGGAAATTTTATAACCATGCCTCCTCCAAGAATACCATGATTAGATGTACTTAAATTAGCAGAAATAACATAAGTAGTGCCTCCAAACCCTTTATGTTTTCTAACATTAAGAATGTCAAAATTATTAATTTGACCAATTTCAATTTTCTTTGTCAATTCAAAAGATTCTTTAATCTTTTTCTTTTGAGAGACCATTAAATCTCGGAGAATTTTGACAACTTTATCGTTTAATTCAATTGAGGGCATATAATGGTAATATCCAAATTTATGTATTAAAATTCTTCGATTATATCAAATGTTTTTACTAGACTATTGTGAAGGGTTGATAATGAACTTTCATCCCAAGTTGTTATTTGTCCATTAAGAAGTATAAATTGCTCAAATATAACTTGAATCGTCTTTCTATTAAATAATAATAAATCATCCGCAGCTTTTGGAAATATTAATGCAAGTAGGACATAATTAAAGTTGTTCAAGCGTTTGTCAACAGTTTCATCTGAAATCATTCCTGTATAACATAGAATTAATTTATCTGGCAACTGTTTTAATGGTATAGGACCAAATAAACCAGAAAAATAAGCGTTTCCTTGGCCAATAACACTTATTAATAAAACACCAATAGTAGTTATTAATTGAATATTCACCTGTTCATCGTTAGCGAGGTTTTTAGAATAATAAAAGGGAAATGGACCTTTATCAGTAAATTTAAATGCAACTAGACTGATTTCGTCTCTTGAAATTTTATGCGCTGATGTAATGTCGGTGAACCTTGAAATTAAAGATATAATTGAATTTACATCAGTTTGCGATGAGAATTGTGGTAATTGGGCATGAATTTTTAGTGTCAGGCGAGTTATATTTTCTAGTTCGGTATTGAGCATTTTCTGTTCTGCATCAATTTTAGCCTGGTTCAGTAGGTCTAAAGCCAGTCCAAAATTTAACTCTGAAGCGTATAGTACAGCTTTTAATATTCTTATCTTATTTATTGTTGGAATTATTTTCTGTTTTAATGCTAATTCAAAGGAATTATTGATAGCCTCTTTTGCTTCAAAAAAATAATTTGAATCTTTTTTCTCTTTGTAGATTTCTAAATTAACTTCAGCTAAAAATAGATAGGATTCAATAATATCAAAATAATTGTTTTGTAATCTTGCCTGGCTAAGAGCTTTAGTAAAGATTATTTTAGCCAATTCATATTGTTTGATCGCAGAGTAATACATTCCTTCAATACTCAACATTTTAGGAATTAATAATTGACCACCCTGCACTGCAATCATAGATTTTACTTTTAGAATGATCTCGAAAGCTTCATCTAAATCCTTGAGCAAAATAAGTGTTTGGGCGTAATTAACTAATACTGTGGCATGTGTATCTGAAAATGATAATTGGTGCAAAATTTTTTGTAGAACGTTAATTGCTTCTTCAAAATATATTCTTGCTTCCTGAAGTCCACCATTACGTCTATAGAGTTTTCCTAAACTATTTAAAAGATATAATTTACCCTCTAAATCATCTGGCTGTAATTCCTGATAATTTGATTTGAGTTGAGACACACTGCGTTGAATATCTCCTTGTAAATAATATAATTCAGCCAGATCTGAAATACACTTATAAAAAATATTTTTATTTCTAACATTTTGAGAAAATATCGTTAAACTATGACAATTTTTTATGTATCTTTCAGCTTCCTTGTATTCACCTAAGTTGAGTTTTAATTCACCGATCATTTGAAGAATAGAGGGAAGTAAATTATGAGTGAAATTTTGATCTTTAGCAATTTTTTCAGCTTTTTCTAATACTACTAGAGCTTTTGATAACTCACCTAGATTTTTTAAACAATATCCGTTTACAACCAAGCTTTTAGCATAGTACAAATAATTTTCAGAATTATTTAATTTATTAACAGCCAAAGAACTAAATTCTAAAGCAATATGTATGTTTCCTTTGGAATAATTTCCAAAAGCTATTAAATATTCACCTATGGCTTGCTCTTCTGAATAATTTAATTTAGTGCATAATTCTATAATGGCATTGGCGATTTCAAGTCCTTTGGTATGATCATTTGTATTGAGGTAAATCTCTGCTTGAGCGATTAGAACCTTGATATAATAGATATCTTCCTTATCAACTTGTTCCATGGCTTGATCAATTAAATTAAGTGCTTCTTTTTCTTGATCATATTCAAAAAATAAAGTGACAGCTTGTTCTGAGAGTAAAAGTGATTTATAAGATAAAGAGACATCAGTCACATGTTTAATAACTGCTTTTCGAAGTAACTGTAAAGCTTCATCCGTTTGTCCTAATCCAACGAGAGAACGCGATTGGATGATTTCGCTAGGTTCATCAAGAAAACGATTCATGATTACAGCTTTCTTTTCAAGTAGTCTAAATAATAAATTAAAATTGCCAGAACTAGTTTTAGTGGTACAAAAAATTGTTATTTCAATATTTTTAATATAATTATTACGTGATATCTATTAGTTCTGAAAAATTAAAAAGGAAATAAAAATTTATCTTTTTGGAAATAACATAAGTTATAATTTAGTAATGAAAATATTCTGGATCTTAAAGCTTTAATTGTTTATAGTTATTGATTAGAAGTGTAGCAGTGAATGATTTATTGGACATTAGAGTCATCGATGGTTTCAGGTGCCATTCTAGAGTATCCTGAATTATTAAAAGATACTGTCAAAGATTACAAGTTCATATTAATACTAGGTCAAATACCAGGCTACAGAAACTCGCTAGTGACAAAAGTAGCGAGGCATATCATTAATAATAATTTGCAAAATCCTAAGATAACGATTGATAAATCTAACTTTGGTTCAATGATGGCAGGCGATAAAGTGATTATTAAAGAATTTAAACCTCCTGTTGCGAAACAAATTTTATTAGCTTTAGATACTAAATATTTTTTAGCAGAAGGTAATTGGGGCAATAAAATCGTAAATTCCGCCGTGAATGGACAGATTCTTGATATAGGTCAAAATATTGACTTTATGTATGGTGATATAAAACCTATGTTCGTTACTGGACAGATAAAGGCGACAATACCAAAAGCACCTGCATTAGTAGATAATCAAACGAATTTTATAGTCGAAAAATTACCACGAGATATTTTGACTAAATTAAAGATTGAAGCAGATAAAAATTCTGAAAAAAGGGCAAAAGAATATTTTAAACAGATTGAAGAAGAAAATTTTGATACTATTTCCAATATTAGGAATAATACAGCTGAAAAAATTGAAAAAACATTTAATTTTACTCAAAATGATCCTAAAAGTATCTATAAATCAGTTAAACAATCGTTAGAACGCTTATCACATTCATTTTATATCGATCAATTTGAGAATTTAGGGGAAAATTTTCTTGGTTCAATCTTATCAATACCCATAACAAAAAAAGGAGTGAACCCTGATTATTGCATTGAATTCAAATTATCTGGTACAATGATGCAAGGAACTTGCCTTATTACTGGATATTCTTCGAAGTTTGAGCTAATAAGCAAAATACTTGATGATCTAATAAAACACCTAAATAAAGTCAGTAATTCATTAAAAGAAGCTCCACAATCGATACCAGATATTTGTCAGGCATGTGGTTCAAGATTAAATTTAACAAAACAAAATGAAAAAGGAATTGTTTTATGTGAAATCTGTAAATCTCCTAATCTACTCCCTTATAGGCTACGGATGTAGTTAATTATTAATTGTCCTTTGTTGCTTGCTTAAGTTTCACGTCCTTTTCATTTAATTCTTGAATTAATTTATTCACTTCATCGCTAATTCCCATTAGTGGTTTATTTTCATTTTTTTCAGCATTTTCGCCACAAACATAACAATTTTCATCACGACGAAGTTTTAAATATGTAAACTCATCGTTTAAGGCATTATAACTGATAAAATCCTCAATATGACCAAAGTTGAGTAAAAATTTTAATGCATGTTGAACTTGTAGACTACTAATGATACCGAGCGTTGACGGTAAAGATGCAGAACATTGAGGACCTCTTGTATCATTTGATTTTTTATTCAATTGAACAGAAGCAGTGCATTGATAACACGCTGTTTTTTTTGGAATAACTAAATGAACATACCCTCCAAAGCCAGATCGGAGTGCGCCTGCATCAACATATGGTCTATTTAATTTTATACACTTGACATTGAGATATTGGCGGGCTGGAATGTTATCTAATCCATTTAAAACTAAATTACTGTTTGAAATTATTAATTCAAAAGCATCCTCGAATGAAATATCCATGATATCAGTTGGAATAAACTCAACCTGAGTATCAGGATTAATTTTATGTAATATCTCAGTACAAACTTCTGCCTTCTTTCTTCCTATATGTTCTGGTTGATACATGACTCTGTTCAAGTTTGCTTCTTCAACAGTATCTACATCAATAATTATGAGTTTTCCTACACCGCACCGAGCTAGCATTTCACCAGATAAAGAACCTACTCCACCTACTCCACAAATTAAAACGGTTTTGGATTGTAATTCTGTGAAATCAACGTCAAAACCATATTCTTTTATAGCTCGTAATCGAGAATATCTATCAGAGATCAAAATATTCATCAAAATTCTAAATTCTTCAATTATTTAGCTGTATTTTATTTTTTACAAGCTTCTCAGTAATTTTTAAAGTTTTTGCTATTTTTTAAGTCGGGATAGTAGGAAACATTTTGTCAAAAGATTGTTGTTTACTGACATACATATGTTTTCCTGACACAAACTTTTTAAGAACAGCTTTTTCAGATGCTTTAAGAACTACATGATTAATATAATCTTGAATTGGATAATTTGAAGGATGACTAACATCTATAATCAGAAAATCTGCTTTTTTACCTTTTTCTATTGTTACTAAATCTCGTCTTCTTAACCCTTTAGCTCCTCCTGTTGATACTAAATCAAAAACAGAGCCAGAATGAGCTTTTATTTCATCCAAAGTTGTTATTCTTTGACAAAAAGTAGCAATTCTCCTTTTTCTAAAAATATCAATAGAATTATTGCTAGGTGGACCAGACAGTTCTAAGTCGATTGGAATGTTTCATTTAAGTAAATGAGGCCAATTACATATGCCAGATGCTAATTTTGCGTTAGAGCTTGGACATTGAGCTATTGCTGTTTCTGTACTCTTTAATGAATTTATGTCGAATGAATTCAACCGAAAT
>DAHXPE010000304.1 GCA_027364495.1 Candidatus Heimdallarchaeota archaeon
TTAGCATTTAAGACTTATTTCTGATATTATAAATATAATTGCTTTTACTTAAATTTTTTTGTTTTATCAAATACAAGTGGTTTTATTAGTCTTTTATTTTTTAGCTTGTATATTGAAAACCGAATCATTCTAACTAGCCAAATTTGAACTATAGATTAACCCTTTGTCTCTTGTTCTTTAAATCTTATTGAGTTAATCTTTAAATACTTTTTAAAAAAAATTTATTTAAAGATAAAATTCACTCAAAATTCCTCAATCAATTCAAAATAAGAGACTAATAAAACCACTTGTATTTGATAAAACAAAAAAATTTAAGTAAAAGCAATTATATTTATAATATCAGAAATAAGTCTTAAATGCTAAAAAATTATTATCAACCTTAGTTTTATATTGAATAGGTAATGAATCAACCTAAGATTATTCCTAAAAAAGTAAAAAGCAGATGTATAAAGTATGAAAATTCCAGGACTAAGTCATGATGTAACCATTCGATATGATCCCTCAAGCGGAGTTTCAATGATAGAATTACGATTACGAGGAGATATCATAGCATCAGCTCCATTAAAAGCAGCTTCAGAAAGTGGTATATTAAAAGGTTTAACAGAAGTTACAAAAAACGCAGAAATTTTGCATCAAATTCCAGATTCAATCTTAAAAGATCTGGCTCAAAGATTATCTGTTGAAAGTGGTTATGTCGAAGTACCATCCGCAGCAGCTAAATCATCAGGTGCTGCAACAGCAGATTTATCTCCAGAAGTGGAAGAAAAGTTAAACCAAATCCTTTCAAAATTGGATCAGGTTATGGCCCGTTTGAAGAGTATCGAAGAGAAATGGGGTTAAGACTCTAAATCTTCTAAAATTACCTTTTTTATGTATTACTAATATTTGTAATTTATATATAAACTCCTAATAGGTGTAGAAAATGAAAAAATGTTTATATTAAGCTATTTGGCTTTCAATGTAATTTCTTTTAATAAAATATCAGTCTCACGGACAAGATACTCTACATTAAGATAGTGGGGGTATTTAGCAATCTTTTGTTCAACTAATAAAGTGGCTTTTGAAACGTTCAAGAGGTGTTTAGCCCAACAAGAAGTATCAATAAAGATTTTGGCGTTTTTAAAACTTAAAGGATAAATAACACAATCGAGAGGTTTTGGTTTACCTGTTTTTTGTAACTGGCATTCATTTGTAGGTAATAAAAAGACACATCGTTTGGTATTGTAACCAAATGTTCCATCCTTATATTTTTTGACATGTTTGGGGTCATGTTCCATAAAAATGGGCAATTCATCAGGAAAAAGAGTCATTTCTAAGTCACGACAGCATTCCGCTACTTCAATCTGACATTTCTCACAGATTTTGAACCATTCTTTGCCATTTGTTCCTGAATTATCTGCAATATCGAGCTTTATTTCCATAAATACTTGACAGAATAAATGGTTTTTAAGCATACACAAGGAACCTAGTTGCTATGGGTTCCATCTAGTAATTTTAATGTGTTTTCATAATTTTATATATGAATCATAGTATTTTGATTAAATTATTCCTAAAAAGTGAAAAAATTCATTTAATTTTTATTCTCCAGCCATTATTAATTTAAAGGGTGTCACAAGAACCATTTCACGACTTAAAGCCGCTAATTTATAGATTTCACTTAATTTCACTATACTGGATATTTTTTGAAGAGCATTTTTAGCAGCAATAGGATCTTGCAATATGAGATCTCTTACACTTAAAATAATAGTGACATTTTTTAATTGTAAATTCGATTCAAGTTCTCTACACTGTGTTTGCCATGTACTGGGTTTTAATTTAATACATCTCACTTCTGGATCAGAAGATTTGTTTCCAATATTGACCATTGTTTCACTGCCTTTTACCTAATTAAAATCTTTTAATTCTCAAGATTTTAATTACAACAGTTGTATTGTAGGAAACTAGCTTCTGAACCCGCTTTAAGAAAAGATAGTACTTAGTTAATATGTGAATCACAAAGTAAGTTGAAAAAACGATTTAGTATTTTTTGAAGTAGTCGCAGCCACGTCTTCAAATGAAATTTCTTTAATTTCAGCTATTTTTTGTGCTGATAGACGAATATTTGTAGGGTCGTTCTTGATTTTTTCTCCTGTGGGTGGGTTAAAAGGCAGTTGAAACGGACTATCTGTCTCCAATAATATTTGTTCTATTGGTATCTTTAAAGCGATTTTTTTATATTTTTTTCGTATACAAACAGAGGTTGGGATGGTTATAAAATACCCTAGATCTTTTAATCGTTTTACATGTTCGTCTGAAGCTTCCATACCATGCATGAGAACCGGTACAGCTGATTGGTCTTCGAGTATGTCTAAACAATCGTCTTCAGCCTTTCGGGAATGAATAACTAATGGTAGATGGTATTCATTGGCTAAAATAATACATTTAGTAAAAATATCTTTTTGTAAAGATTGCTTGGCAAAATCAGTAACCCAATAATAATCGAGGCCAATTTCACCTATTGCACAGATTTTATCATGATTATTATTTACAGCATTAGAAAAAATGCTAAACGATTTAACTGTTGCCTCAGTTGGTTGCAATCCAAAATTAGTATATATTTCTGAATATTTATTGTCTAGTGCAATTCCTTTAGAGTAGTCTTTAACTGTTGGAGATGAAACAA
>DAHXPE010000396.1 GCA_027364495.1 Candidatus Heimdallarchaeota archaeon
TTCATCATTAACCATCAAGCATTTTCCAGGATTACTTAATCACTATCGCAAATGGCAGAATAGGCACCAAGCTCCGTAGAGTTAGAAAAATCGCATTTACTTGCTTTGATGATGCTTTCGGTCAATTTGAAAACACCACAAAAACCAGAATTAAACGCGGATACCAACTTGCGTGATACAAAGCCTATCAAGTCGAGCCTACGTTTTATAAATAAACTGCAATACCCCTGCCTGAAAATGTGCGTTGATTGTCCCAACACTATTCGCATTATTGATAGGAGAATTGGGCAGAAACGCGCCATAACTATATATCGCCTGTATCGATAAATCCTTTCTTAACGCAATGTCCACCCCACCTGACAATGATCCTGAGACCGCTAAAGGATATCCAATTGCATTAGTTGATAATGGAACAGGGTTTGTTTCATAAATAATTGAGCCAAGCAAAGCCAATTTCTCTTTAATTGCATATCTTGTAGTCACTTGAAATGACCACACATCTTTCCAATCGGTTGGGATAGTATAGCTTCCACTTGTTGAATTATTGAAAATAATATCTTTTTGGATTGAAAAACCGGACCAATAAATTTTTTCACTCAAAATCCAAGAATCATTTAATATATTTCTTAATCCTATATAAACAACCGGCGCTTCAAGAACATTTAGCGAAAAATCACTATTGATTATTTCGGCTGTAGAACTACTTCCATATCCAGTTGAGCTGACAGAAGAGTATCCAGCAATCGTAACGTAATTTTTTTCATTTATTTTATAATAAAGTCCTAAATCATAGGTGCAATTTAGAGTTCTTACACTATTTACCTGATTTCCCTGCCCTGGCACTACAAAATTTAATTGATATTGGGCATTGTCCTCTAGATTTAGTCCTGCTCCGAGAGCTAATGATTCGTTTAGTTGATAACTAAATTGTAGACCGTATCTATAGTACAGGAGTCTAGTTAAAGTTGAAGACTGTTCAACAATAGAATTTACTGACCAATTTAAATGCCCGTACGCGCTCGGAGTAACATTAGCACCGATCACTAGTTTTTTACTTAATCTGTAAGCAGAGAGTAGGTAAGGTAAAAAATCTGTTACATCGCTTTTCGCAGTACCATGCTGCCCAAAAGAGTCTCCACTAAATGAAAAATATGGGTTAATAATAACTCCACCACCAATAAATTGTAATTTATTGATTAAATTTAGTTCGGCTGGATTCATAAAAAAATTATCGTTCAGAATTTGATCTACTGCGCACAATGCGTCAGAGGATTTAGTTATCAGGAAAAAAACGACAGTTAACCGGATTAATAGTACTGATCTTATTTTTATCATTTAAATTCTTAAAATAATATTATCTTGATAGAATGTAATTCATTATAATAAAAGTAGGGGAAATTTGGCTAAAAAATTTGCCATAACAGCTTGTGGTATGAATAATGACTAATAAAAAGCACGAAGCACACAATTGCCTATTGCCTTTTTACAACGCTAATCAATTAGAAAAAGATAGAGGTTTTAGACTATGCTTTTCATATTCCTTAAAAGATTATAATGACATAGATTTTTTTATTCAAAAAGTACAACAGCTAATCGGCTGCCAAGCTCACCTTAGAAAAACTTTTACTTTAAAAAATAATAAATTAATCACATACATTCATGGTTCTTTACCTGCACGAATAAATCATATCAGTTGCACTGCTAACGAAGTAGCATTAATTTCCGAATCACTTTGCAATCAAAAACACAATCTTCAAAATGAATCATCCATTAAATTAAATATAATAAAAATTACAGATAGATCTGATGATTATATTATACTGTTCAATATTCATCATATACTTATGGATGGATATTCTCTCGATGAATTTATTCATAATTTAAATCAACTGCTTCAAAATAAATCTATTAACCACATAGAGCTTGATAATTATTTGGCTCAACTAAAAAAAGAACGGGTCTTAAAATTTCCTGATAAATCTGAAGATATTGAGTATTACAGTCAAAATGTAGAGCAAATGTACGAAAACATTCATTATAAAAATGAATTCACATCCGAAATAACTCATTCAACTCAGTTTTTACCCGATGAAATATATGAAAAATTAGAATTAAAGAGCGTAGAATTAAACGAAAGTATTTTTAATTTACTTTTAGTGGCGTGGAGTGTTTTTATTTCAAAAATAAACAATCAAAAATTCTCTATTGTTAGCTACCCAGTTGATATTAGGAAACAAAAAGACATACAAGGATGTTTTGTAAATACTGTTACCCTACCTTTTGAATTTCTCGAAAATGATTCTTTATCTTCCATTTTAATGGGCTGGACATTAAGAAAGCTCTGGCTCAAAACATTAAAACAATTCAAATTTGATTTTAATATGGATTTATCATCAAATTTTGCATATTCAAATTTTGCCAAACCAACTGATCTTATTATACAAAATTATAAAATACCAGCCACTAGTTTCTCTCAAATTGCAGGATCATTACTAAGTGTAAAATATAGAAAATATATGAGTTCTCTTTTTTTTAGTATTGATATGCCATCAGAATATTTACCACTGCACACCGGTAACAAGTTATTATTGAGATATTTTAATTTTTTATCCAAGCTTTTGGATAATCCCAATGAATTGATAGCAAAAGTTGATTTAACATTTGATGAAGAAAAACAACAGTTATTGAATAGAGTGAGTAATCCTCAAAAAAATGGTCATTTAGAAAACAAAACCTTGATAGATTTATTTGAATTACAAGTTAAAAAAACACCAAATAGAACAGCTATAGTTTTTAATGAAATCCACTTAACTTATAAACAATTAAACGAAAAATCCAACCAACTAGCCAATTATTTGACAAAATCATATAGAATAAAACCAGATGATCTTATAGCTTTGTTACTAGATAGAAATGAAAAGATAATAATCTGTATATTAGCCATATTGAAATCTGGTGGGTCGTATGTCCCTATAGATATTAGCTATCCTCTCGAAAGAATAGAATATATTTTAGAAGACACGCAAACGAAGATAGTTATCTTAAACGAGAAAATTAAAGATAAGTTTGATAAAATTATAAACAAAGATTCAAGCCGTAAGACTATTGTTGTCGACAATAAGACCATACAAGAAACAATCCAACATGAAAATAAAAAAAATATAATAAACGCGTGTGCACCATCAAATCTTGTTTATGTGATTTATACAAGCGGAACAACAGGAAACCCCAAAGGAGTAATGATCGAACATCGAAGCGTTATTAATGTTATTAATCATTTGGTTCATAAAGTATACAAAAAAAGAAGGGGTTATGGCGAACCATTAAAAATTACTGCCTTTACAAGTTACGCGTTTGATGTTTCTGTATCAGAGTTTTTTGTTCCATTAATATCCGGAAATGAGCTTCATATTCTTTGCAATGAACAAAGAAGGGATATTAAATTAACAAGCGAGTACATAAACAATAAAAAAATAAATTATTTATATTTACCGCCTGTTTTATTAACTAACTTTCCAAAAATTCGATATCCATCTTTAATGGGAATTATTTATGCAGGAGAGCCATGTGACAAAGAAACAGCATTGTATTGGTCTAAAAAGACCGACTTGTATAACTATTATGGACCGACTGAGGCAACTATTTATGCCACCGGTTTAAAAATAGAAACCAACGAAGTGGAATTAATTGGCAGCCCTATTGAAAACATAACAGCCTATGTTTTAGATATACATAAAGAATTACAGCCTCCAGGAATAACAGGTGAGCTATATATTGGTGGTCTGGGTTTAGCAAGAGGGTATTTAAATCGAAAAGAACTCACTAAAGAAAAATTTTTATTAAATAAATTTCAGTTAGAACAAGAAAAAATAATAGGTCTTAATACCCATATATATAAAACCGGAGATCTAGTGCGATGGAGTAATAATCATAGTCTCGAATATATTGGTAGAAATGATTCTCAAGTAAAAATAAGAGGTCATCGTATTGAATTAAAAGAGATAGAAACAATCGTATTAAAATACCCTCGGATAAAAAACGTTTTTGTTACCATAAGAGAGAATTCTTCTGGAATAGAAGGAACCATTATTGATAAGCATTTGATTTGCTATTATAGCTCAGAAGCTTCTATTCCAAAATTGCTTTTAGAAGAATATATTTCTCAGCATTTACCAGATTTTATGCTCCCTGATATATTCGTTTATTTAACTCATTTTCCTGTAACTCAAAATGGTAAGTTAGATAAAAATGCTTTACCTATTCCAGATTTTTCAGACTCGGACGATTATTGCCCTCCATCAAATGAACAAGAACAGATAGTTTGTGACGCTTTCGCGTCTATTTTATCTTTGAAGAAAATCAGTATACATGTCAATTTTTTTAAAATAGGAGGGAATTCAATTAAGGCTATAAGCTTGGTTACTGAACTGCAAAATAATTTTGATGCTAATATTTCAGACATATATAATTTTAAAACACCTCAAAAAATAGCAGAAAACACTACTTTTATTAAAGATAATTTAAAAAATAATTTGATCAAAATAAAGGAAAAGTATAAAAATACTAGCTTAAATTTAAATATATATGAAAAAAATTCATTTATTGAAAGCTATTTATCCAATCTAAAAAATACAAAAATTGAACTAGATCAACTACTAATCAATAAAGTGTTGCTAACTGGAGCAACTGGGTTTTTAGGATGTAATCTGCTGAATACATTGTTATTCTCAACTAATCATAACGTATATTTAATCATTAGATCAGATACGAAAAAAAATGCCTTTAAGCGAATTCAAAATAAATTTAAATATTATTTTAATCTCTCTTTGACGCGTTTTTCATTGATACCTGTTTTAATTAGGTCTTTATTAATAAGAATATTTAATAATATACCGAGGCATTTTTTCTGGAAGACGGGAACGTCTGATGTATCGCTTAGGCTATTT
>DAHXPE010000315.1 GCA_027364495.1 Candidatus Heimdallarchaeota archaeon
TCTATTTATTGAGTCTCATTTTTAATTGCCATTTGGACCGATATTTTCATAAAAAAATTTGTTTTTTAAAAAGAGATATAATATAGTGAAGACAAGGGTAAGTTAAAAGTTAAATGAAAAAAAGATAAAAAATGATAGCAAGACGATATAAAGATTATGAAAGAGAATTACGAAATTTAGAGAAGGCTGGAATAAATGGTGGGACATGGATAGATGCTGGATGTGGGCAAGGAGCTTATACAATACCGTTAGCAATGTTGGTAGATGTAGTCATCGCAATAGACCAAAATAGCGGCCATTTAAATAATTTGCTTTTTCATTACATTATCAAAAAAATTTAGAGTTTTTAGAGGAGTTGTTAAATGAAAGAAGAAACAAAAACCAATTTACCGTAGTTATTTTGGAGTACGAGAGGATCATTCCAGTATCATGGGTTCCACATCCCTATCCAATAGAAAAAATTAAAGAATTGGCTCAAAAAAATGGTAAATTCAACTTAAAAATTATATTCCAAAATGAACGCTATTATATTGGGAAGTTATTCATTAATGAAAGTAACATTCGTTAAGGGGGCTTAAAATAATAACTTCCCTTTTTACTTTTAAACTTAAAGTTTTGCTCCAAAAATAAAAGTAATTTATTAAGGAAAGATAGTATAATTTAATTTAGGGTTAAGTATGAACGATTTAATTTTAATTTCTTTCATTTGTTCTTTAGTATACTTTATACCAGTTTTATAATCATTCCCATCTAGGAATGCCTCCACAGTTAAACCTTTCTTTGTTTTTGTAGAATTTATTAAGTTCATCATTTTTTCAATAGACTCTAGGGGCTTCCCTGCCCAATTAATACTGATAAAACTAAATAATCTATGTTCAATGGGGTTCCACTTTGATGCACCTGGTGAATAATGGCACACAGTTACTTTGATTCTAAACCTTACTGAAAACTGTTTATACAACTCATATTTCCAACCATATCTTCTCCAACCATTTGCACCTCCAGCATCACATAAAATGAGCAAATTTTTAGCATTAGGATATATCGTTTCTCCTTTCTCTTCCCACCATCGAACCAGCATTGCTACTAGAAATTCTGAGGTTTCATGCGAAGTGTTTACATAAACGTACCCTTTGTTTTGAGCAATATCATATATACCAAAGGGAATGGCTAGTGCTTTTCTTAAATTGGCAAAATCATGATCCTGGACCTTAGTAAATGGCTTTTTCCAAAGCCGACCAACCATCTTAAAAAGGCCTATTGGTTCTTTTTTCTTAGTATCAATACTAATTACAGGGTTTCCAGACTTAATAAAAGAATTTTTATATTTATTTAATTGTTGAAATTGTTCATCACGTCTTTTATCTTCAACACTACTTAAACTCTTTTTGTTGCTTTTTAATGAGATTTTTATCTTTTTGAAATACTTTCGAATTGTTGGAATAGACACAATAACTCCAAGTTCCTGCAATTTAGTTTTATAATACTCAAGAGATTGTCTTACCCATTTTTTAGATGTCATGGGATCACACGCGAGATGATCTTCAGCCAATTCCTCTAAAACTTTCAAGAAATTTTCATACTCTACATCTTTAGCTTTTCTCCCTCCACCATTTCTTCTGATACGATTTTTTATCAATACAGAATTCGATACTAATTCTTTAATCCCTTTTCTAATTGTTTTAGGATCTATTTTAAGAGATGATGCAAAGTCTTTTAATTTTTGTCTAGAAACAGCTAAAAACATGAAGGCAGCTACAAGACGCCTTGATCTTTCATTGAGATTTTGAAATAGTGTAGAAACAATGGTTTTATTAACAAAAATAGTAGAATAATTCTTATAAACTAAAACATCAGTCTTATAATGTCTTGCCAACTTTTTAAACTTAGTATAACCAAATAATTCTATAAACTTTGCTTGTCCTTCTTCAGTACGACAATCTATAACTGAAACAATTGATTCTTCTACAAAATCCCAAAGTATATATTGAAGTAGTATAAGTTTAGTCCAGATCACTCGGTATGCCATTTCCATTAACCATTTATTTGTAAATTTATTCTTAGTTATATATTGTTTTTTAGCATGAATAATATGAATTAAGACGGATTTATAAAGGTTTTGGTGGTAAAATATCTAGTTTTTAACATCCGGATTTAAAGTCTTAAGACTATTAATATAATGTTCTATGTAAAAGCACTTGATAGCCTTATATACCCCTTATAACATTTTGATTTACAAATTACGGCTCTGGAGAAATAATCAAAATATTTTTAACAAAAAGGAAGTTATTATTTTAAGACCCCTAAGAAAAAGAATTAAATAGATATTTATTTTAAATTTAATGAATGAAAAAATGTGATTAAAAGGAGATAAAATTAGTTATCACATTTAAAAGCAGTATCATGGAGATACTGAAGAGCATTAGCAACCTCAAGTTCAGCTTCAGAATCAGATAAATCAATAAGAGAATCTAAAATAGTAAAGATTTCATTAATATCAAATACTTCATCAGAGAAAGAATGAGGGATAAGAACTTGAGATGACATGGAAAACACCAATAATAATTTAGGCGGAAGCGTCAGCCGCTGCAGCATAATAGTGGGAACGAAAATCAGACATATCTGGTATTTGGTGAATAAGTTGGAGATCAAGAAGTTTACGAATAGCCTGACGAATAGTACGAGGACTGTATTTGGTCTTGCGTTCAATATCACTAACTTTTAACTTTTTAAAACGAAGAATCATATAAACATCTTTGGCAGACTCGTTAAGAGCAAATACAACGACATCATCAACTTTTGTAGCAACAGCCATAAGGGAGACCTTTAATAACTTTTTAATTAATATTTTGATTTTTATTTATTCGGTAATCATATTTTTTTTAGTGGTAAGATCGAAATCTTACAAATATTTTTAGATTGCTAAAAAATAGGCTGTTGCAATTTTTAAAAAGCAAACAGCCTAAAAATTTAGCTATTAAGAATTAAATCTTAGTGTTTTTGACAGAGATTTTAAAAAAAAAGTCAGCATCTACATAAATGTAGTGAATGACTTTTTTACAGGGAAATACTTGAGGAAATACTTTATGTCAGGTTAATTATTCTATTTTATGAGTGTAGTAATGACTTCTCAGATCACCAAGGTCAGGAATTTGAATAATCAAACCGAGATCTAAGAGAGTTCGAAGAGCATGACGGACTGTCCTGGGTGAGTAACGAGTTTTCTTTTCAATGTCCTTAACTTTAATCTTCTTGTCAGTAATAGTATTAAAAACTTCTTGAACACTTTTGTTAAGAGCTAAAACCATAACTTGCGAATTAACGCTTGAGACAGCCATTATGCACAATCATCCTAAACTAATTGAGTATTGAAACTAATTATATGGACATACTAACAATCAAATCTAACCAAGAAGGCTCTAAACATAAAAAAATGACTGAACTAACTCTTGAGAGCTTGGACAGTCATTTTTTTCACCTGTTAAGATTGAATTTTAACAAAGTGAATGATAGACCCAAAAAAAGGTTAAACAAACCAATTACTGTAAAATAAGATCCATTTAACCTTCTTTAAGAATTTGCTCTTACTAAGATTGATATCTTACTAAGAACTGTATCTAATCAATATTAATACTTCCACCTATTTAAAGTTTCTCGTCACTGAATTGTGGTTTTTGCAAAGAGATAGCGTTGTTCTTCTTTCACTATCAACAAAGTTGATTCTGCCTCCTATTAATATATTCACTAAGATTTATGAATTTAAAATATCAAAAATAAAAAATGAAAAAAAGTAATTATATTGGAATTAATTATTCCTTCAAGGTTTGTTTTGTAATAACTTAAATAGATAATCTTTTAAGATAAAATACTATAATTTTTTATTCTTGAAATTAAATTATTTGAGTTTCCGTAGTGTTCATATAAAACCTTTGACTTTTTATTTCAAATATTTACCATATTACTTGAAACAC
>DAHXPE010000329.1 GCA_027364495.1 Candidatus Heimdallarchaeota archaeon
TTCTTTATGAATCAAAGATTTATGACAGAATTGTTTTCGAAAGCTTAGTTGTACTCTAAGAGATAATGCTTCTTGTCTTGTGCTAATAATTCTTTGTAACCACAATCCATACATTTTTGATAAGCCTATTAATCGAATTGCATTAGCAACAGCAGCAGTATCGAAAACAATTCTGTCATAAATCTTTGATTCATAAAGAACCATATCCATCATTCTATCGAATGATGCTGCTTCCTGAAATGCTGGGTTCATAGTTGCTATTTCAATGAATGGCTTTGGATCTAATGGTATTTCAGTATATTTCAAAAATTCTTTTAATGTTCTAGCCATTCGAATTTTATATGCTTCTATTGTAGATTCGATTGCGACTTCTATTGCTGATAGATTTTTTACTCCTTTGACATCTTTGATTTGTCCACCAGACACGTCTTGTTCTAAAATTGAAGAAATTGAATGGACTGGATTGAAACTAGCAAGTAAAGTTTTATGACCTTTTTTGGCAAGATCCATAGCAATGCAAGTTGCAAAAACTGTTTTACCAACTCCACCTTTTCCCCCGACATAAATCAATTTTGATTTTTCAAATTTTTCTATAGGAATCATAATAATACCTCCAATTATGTAAAGATAGTAGTTGAAATGTCCATGCTTGAAACCCAAAGTTCTTTTGATGTCATATCAATCATAGAAATTCCTTTTGGTTCTTTATTGAACATTGGAATAACACCTACTACTAAATCTCCAAATTTAGTAAAAATTTCTTTGATCAGGGGTTTTTGGCCTATAATTCTATTTTTTAGAAATTCAGAAATATTAGGATCTTTTAATAAGTCAACTGGATAAATTTGATTAATAACGATACCTGTTACTGTTAGACCTAAATCTTCAAACATTTTTATAGCGCGTTCAGTGTCAACAATTGACATTTTTTCAGGGGTTAACACCATAATGAATGCTGTCTGTTGGGTGTTAGAAAGAAGATCATGAAAACTTGTTATTCTTTGACCAATAGATTCTAATTCCTGAACAAACTCTTCTTCACCAACAATGATACTGTCTTTTGAAGGTTTTTCTCGTTTCATCCTCTTTGCAGTTTGTTCATATTCGAGTGCTTGTCTACGAGTATCAGTGATTTTTTCAACCCACTGACTTAAAATATCTGCAATAGATATCATACGTATACCATGACCAAATGGAGGCATATCAAATATATGAAAATCGTATTTTTTCTGAGAAACCACATCAATCATTCCGTCATAAACTGCGGATTCATAAAAAGCTGGGTCCGAACTTGCTGAATCAATATAATCTTCAATTTCTCGTGGAATTTCATCAATTTTATATAAATCCTTTATTTTTTGTTTAATTGAATCAGTATAAGAAGCAATTTTACTATCAGCATCAATTTCAAGAAGACTGAGTTTTTTTGCTATTTCAACTTCACCTTTTCCAAAAACATTTTGTTCAAAAATATCACTTAATGAAGCTTGTGGATCTGTTGAAAAGCATAAGACACGTTTATCCATATTTTGAGAAATGTGATATGCCAAGGCTGAACTTAATGTCGTCTTGCCAAGTCCGCCTTTTCCTGCAAAAATAATTGCATTTATTTCTGGTTTTCGGTCAAATAGGTATTTTAATCCTAGTTCCATGTAACTCAGCCTGTCATAATATCTGTAAAATCGCGTTCTCTAAGCATTCTCATTTTCCAACTTTTAATATTAGGAACCATATAAGGTAAAATTTTCAAGGTATAATATGGAGGAAGTAAAGGCATTCCAATCATATCTCCAACGGTTATTAACATGAAAAAATGCTCCATGTTCATTTTCATTTTCATGATCGCAGTTACTTGACCATGAAGTGTCATTCCATAGAGGGTTTCTCTTAAACGATCAAACATTCCTTGTTTTTTTTCATCATCAGTCATTTTAATACCTTTTAATTTAATTTTAGAAAAAAATATAATTTTATTGGTGTTAAAATTCGATTTTTAAAATTTAAAGATTTAATTCTATGTTCATAAATTCAAATTGCAGGATCTTAAAAGGTTTTAGGGAGGAGATAAATAAATAAAAATTTTAAATTGAATTATTATTAACAATTTTATAAATAACCTTTTTATATTTAATCTCCTTTAGCAGGTTCGGTTGTTGGGGGTTTTTCACCCGATTTATATTGGAAATATCCAGTTATTAAATAATAAGCCATAACAATTCCAAGAATTGTTAAAACTAATCCCAAAATCATAGAAAATCCGTTAGCTGCTGTTACTAGACCCTGTCCAAATTTATTTGCAACAGCACTTTGTGGTCCGAGAGGTTTGTTATTAATGAAATAATATGAGTAAACATATGTCTCATAAGCTAAAGCTGCAACAGTACTGACGATCATAAAAATTGCTGGATAAAATGAAAACCAAGAAGCTCGTTTATTTTTAACCAAGAATAAAGATACTAGCATTAATGCTAAACCAGCAAGTAATTGGTTCGTTCCTCCAAAAAATATCCATAAATTAGACCAGCTCCCTAAGAAAGTTAATACTCCAGCAATGATAAGTAAAATTATAGGAGATATATATTTATTACTGAGAATGTTTTGACCAAATAATTCAGCAGAAGCTACTCTCCATACTCTGACAAACAGCATTGAAGTCGTTAATCCCATAATTATTACGAAAACTGCAAAAAATGATTCTGCAAATTTAATATCAAGTGTTAAATGGAAGATGCCAAAAAACCAATTATAAAATTGTTGAGTTAATAAACCAGCTCCAAATGCATATCCAGAACCACCTGATGCGGGTGCAAAGACTACCATGACTGCAGCAAGGGCTGATAAAGCAACTACACCTTCAGCAAACATCGCTCCACCTCCAACTGGCAAAGCATCGGTTTCAAATTCTAATTGTTTTGATGAAAGTCCAGTTGAAACTAAACTGTGCCAACCAGAAATTGCTCCACATGCAATTGTGACAAATAAGATTGGCCATACAGGACCACCAAGATAATTAGTTGGATCAAGATTAAACAAATTACTTGCCACAGTAACAGATTTTGGATCAATTGTAACTCCTGTAAAAGGTGTCATTAAAGCTGCAATGATTACAAGAACCAGTGCAAGAATGGAAGGTAAATAACCTACATAAATTGTTGGAAGTAAAAATTTTGGCATGGCAACTACAGCTCCAATGAAATATAAAATGCCAACTATTACTAACCAAAATATTAAAGTGTTTGATCCAGGTTGAGTTCCAGTAACGCCAGCTGCTTCAAGAAAATTTGTTTTAGGCCATTGTAAAAAGTTGAGTTGTGAAAACAAAGGTAAAAAGATTCCTAAAAATACAATGATTATTGCAACAGCCGATGCTACAAGAATATCTATTTTTCCTTTGAATACCATATAACCAAAACCAGCACCCATTAAACATAATATTAATACTGTAAATAATGTCCCGGGGAATCTATTCAATAAATCAATGATGACCCATTCAAAAACTGCTGTGATAATAACCATATAAACAAGGACATAAACGAGGAGGATTTTCCTAACACGATCGCCCATTAATTCGTAGGCGATTGGTCCCATTGATTTACCATCAGAACGAACAGACATCATCATTGTCGAATAGTCTTGAACCCATCCAATAAATATCATTCCAAAAACTATCCAAAGCAAAGAAGGTAACCAACCAAAGAATGAAACAGCTACTAAGGGTCCAACGATAGGACCTAATGCAGCCACGCTTTTGAATTGGTAACCATAAAGAACACTTTTTGAAACCGGGAAGTATTCAACTCCATCCATGTACATTTTTGCTGGAGTTGGCTTATTTTTATCTGACTGCCATATTGTTTTGTCGATTCGCTTTGAGTAAAATACATATGCTAACACAAAACAAACCAGACCAAATACAATTGCAGGAAAGGGAGTATTTAATATATTAACAGCCATAATATCATCACATAATTTTAACTTTTGATTTTAAAAAATGAAAAGTTCTAAAGATAAATCGAATGCTTTCTTAAAAATATTTTGCAGAACAATATTAATTTAAAAAGTAATAAAGCAGATTTTAGAAGTAATGAAAAAAACATTAATTTTTTACTAGTATTTCCACTAATATTATCCAATTTACTTGTATTTCCACTAATATTAACCACCTAGTAAGAGAAAATGGTTGCCGTATATCATATAAAATAAAAAATTTATAGCATTACAAAATTACGCTTTTACAATAAATAACTGTGAGTAACGAAAAAGAATAGTTATAAATAATTTTTTTGAATCTTTGAACGTAAAATAATTAATTTTATCGGCTTGGATGTTTTAACACTATTCGAAATTTAGTAATTAAATTTAAATGTGAATATTGTTAGTTCGAATTTTAATCATAAATTCAGGCAAGTTTAATTTCGCGATAATATTCAGATAAAAGTTATAAAGATTGTTTTTTGTCAAGTACATGAAATTATAATTAATTTAAAATTGGAAACTAAATTATCGAAATAAATAAAAATCAGAAGAAAGAAATAAAGATTTATCAGCAAAAATATTTATTTAGAAAGTAATCAAAAAATTTTTTAAAAAAAATTGAAAGGACTTATTGTGACTCTTACTTATATTACAGGAAATAGTAACCTATTAATTGCATCGATTGATAGGTCTTTAGCGAATTTCATAACAAAAGAGGAAAATGAAGGTGATAAAAGTAAAAAAAATGAAAATAAAAATGTATTATTAATTGATGGAATAATTGGATCTATAACTTATAGAGGAGAACATAGCACTTTAGAGATAATGGAAAAATTAATTAAAAACACAAATCATTCGCTTGAATATAAAAAACATCAAATTGAAGAAGTTCTCAAAAATCAAGATACTATAAAATTTTTTTTAGGTTCAGAATTTGAAGGAAAATCCATACTAGAAATTATATTTATTGAAACAATTGATCGTCTTCAATGGACTAAACTAAGGTTTGTAAATCAAAATCAAACAATTTCTTCATCTTTAGAAAAAATTGAATTATTTCCAGAAAAGATTGCTATGTGGCATAGTTATCCGTTAGGTGAAGATATTGATATTTTAAATAAGAGAATGAAAAATCTAACAAAAAAACTTCTTGAAAATAAATTCAACGAGGAAAAAACAAAGAAATTTATTAAGGATTCTTATATAAAATCTAAGCGATTTAGTGTTGGTTTTGGGGTTGATATTTATATGATCAGGCCTAATAATATAAATCTTTTCAATATAAATTTTGATTGACATTTATTGCCTAATTATAAAATAAGAGTTCGGTTCTAGATTTGAAAAGAAATTTTTTGCCTAAGGATACCAAATTTAATCAAACTTTTAGCTGAGTATCAAATTCCTTTCGCTGAATTTTTTATATAGAAAATCTGGTGATTTATTATGTGGGTAAATCGTTTGTAGAGTAATATTTGGAAATTTGGATAAAACATCCTTATAGCCGGGCGAATTAATTTCCTTTTCTACTTTTTCCAGGCCTTCAAATAAATCAGGCATATAACTTTTTATTTCTTCAAGAATAACATCTGTGCGCCATATAAACATTCCGCTGTTCC
>DAHXPE010000363.1 GCA_027364495.1 Candidatus Heimdallarchaeota archaeon
GCTACAGTATGCTGATACTATTTTTGTCGGGAATATCATTTATACCAACACTGATGCATATTTAGATACTATTCCAAGTAAAAAATAATTGTTACCAAAGAAATGAACTTTTCCTTTTCTTCAATAAAAAATATAAATTAACTTATTCTTAATTTTTGTTGATTAAAATGGTGGATAATATTACTGGGAATGATCTAGAAAGGACGTCAATAATTGGTTCACAATTAAATAAAATAAGTGCAAGATCAGTTATTATAGGCTTTCCTGGAGCGGGTTTAGTTGGTTCAATAACATCTCGAACAATATCAGTTGAGTTAGATCTAAAAGTAATGGGTTTCATAAGAAGCCCTCTAATACCCCCACAAGCAACATTTTTTGATGGGATTTTATCTTACCCTTACCGAATCTATTCAGATACTGAATTTGATTTGGCTGTTATAGTAGGAGAAACTCCTTTATCAATGGAAGCAAATTTTAACATTGCAGTGGCTATCATGGAGTGGGCTGAAAAAAGTAAAACAATTGAAGAAATAATAGTAGTTGATGGCTTTGCAAGTAATATACAAGAAAAAGATCCTTCTAATATTTATTTAGTTGCTGAACCTGATATTTTAGGATCAAATAAGTTTAAAAAAATTTCAAATATTATAGCATTGTCAACCAAAAATCATGATTTAATATCTGGTTATATTGGGGGTGTTGCTGGTGTAATCTTAAATGAATCAATTATTAGTTCATTAGACGGATTTGCACTACTTTCTGATTGTCCAGATCCAGATGTTGTAAATGTTAAAGGTGCAGCTAGTACAATCAATGTTTTGAATAAGTATCTAGACATAGATGTTGATAACAGTGCGCTACTAAAAGAAGCAGAAACTATTTCCTCTAATTTAGAAGAGATGGCAACTAAAACTCGAAATGTCATTCAAGGATCAGACAAAAAACAAAACAAATTCTATAGTTGAGAAAAACGTACTAGAGAGATTCTTTTCTTGAACGAGTATTGATTGCTTTTAGAATTTAAAAGATTTAATAAATACCATTAAAAACATTCATCTAAAAATTGAAAAATATACATAAAAGTACATATAGACGATAATTAAAAGGGACTTCACAAGGTATTTAGAATGGAAAAAGTTCAAAAGAAGATTTTACTACTAGGAGATGGAGCAGTTGGCAAAACTAGTCTAGTACATAGATTTGTTGAGGGAGTCTTTAATGAAAGATATAAAGCAACTATAGGGGTAGATATTTTTTCTAAAGTTGTTAAAACTCTAACTGGTGAAGTTGAATTACAGTTATGGGATTTATCTGGCCAAGCACATTTTTCTGCCGTAAGATCCAAATTCTATAATAAAGCTGATGGTGCCCTTTTAGTTTTTGATTTGACGAATAAAAAGACATTTGAAAACCTTGAAAGTTGGTTGACAGAGACCAAAAACGGAGTTGGATCAGATATTCCAATGTTTATTTTAGGTAATAAAATGGATCTTGCTGATCTGATTTCTGTTCAAGATCAAGAAGTTTCTAGTTTTGTAAATGAACATAAATGGCAATGGGCTAAATCAAGTGCTAAAACAGGAGAAAATGTCGAAGGTGCTTTTATTTCAATAGCATCTGTTGTTATGAAGTAATCGGGATAAATACGTGATAGAGCTTAACCACATTAATGTTATCAGCCTTGATTTGTTTGATACTTTGGTAAGGGTAAGAGGTTTTGAACCAAGGATAGCATTTGAAAAATCATATTTTATACTTAAAAAAGGCGGAATTTCAATTTCCTTTGACGCTTTCTACAATTCCTACCGTGCAGAAGTCAGAAAATATCTAGTTCAGAGAGAAGTAACTGGAAATGATTATACAAATGATTTTCTTCTCAAAAGAATGTTAGAACAACAAGGTTATAGCATAGATTTAGAATTATCCCGTGAAGTTATTTCAGCTTATTTTAATGCTTTGGTGCCTTATACTGTACCTTATCAAGGAATGGAACAAACATTAAAATCTCTAAAAGAAGAAAATTTTATTTTAATCTTAACTTCCAATCATTCATGGCCAGCACATGGGTTTGAAGTAATAAAGAGGGTTGGTATCAAAAATTTATTGGATAGAGTGGTTTTTTCAGGTGAGATAGGAAAGGCCAAACCTCATACAGAAATTTTTGAGAAAGCTTTTGAAGGATATTCAAAAGATGAAATTCTTCACGTAGGTGATAATCCGATTGCTGATGTAGATGGTGCACAAAATTATGGTACATACGCACTATGGGTAAAATCAAGGGATCATTTCAGAGAACGGCATAAAATAGAACCTACAAGAAAAGATAGATTAGTTGGCGAAATAAGAGATATTACAGAGTTGCCTGACTTTTTAGGCGTTAATCCAATTGAATTCTGAAAACCATGAGCGACGAAGAATCTAATGTTATATTGCTTGGAGGGTCTTCTTTTTTGGGATTACAATCAGCACAAACATTATTTTATTATTTTAATATAATTTGTACCTATAATCAAAGTCCTTGTGCAAAATTTTACCCTGAATTCGACTGGTTTCAAATAAATTTCTTAGAAGAAGATAATAAAATAGAAAAAAACCTGTTAAGATTGATCGAAAGAACCACTGCAAATTATATTGTAAATTTTGCGGGTATCTCAAAGCCCAATGATGCAAAAAGTAATCCAAAAGTATCCAAAAAAATTAACGAATCCGTTAATAAGATTATAACAAAATCATGTGCAGAGACTGACACAATTCCAATATTTATATCAAGTGACCATGTTTTCAATGGAGAAGAAGGTCCATATTCGGAACTGGATGAACCAAACCCTCTAAAAAATTCGATTTACGGTCAACAGAAATACAATGCTGAAAAAATATATCAAGAAATGGAAAATTATGCAATTATAAGACTATCAACTACTCTCGGCATTAATCTATATTTTCAAAAGCAAAACATTTATGAAAAAGCTCTATCCAAATTAGAAAAAGGGGAAAAAATAACCGGAGCAGGTAATAAAATTCGGACCGCTAGTCATTGCTTCAATGTACCGTTTGTTATAAATAAAATAATTGAAGCATTTGAAGAAAAACGTATAGAAAAAGGAATTTTTCATGTTCCAGGACAATTACTATCTGAATATGAGTTACTGCAACAGATCGCTAGAACAAATAACTTTAATACATCCTTAATTGAAGAAATTACAATAGATAATGACAATTATTCTTATCCGTTAAAACTTGGATTGAAAAGTGAACAAACTCAGAAAGTTTTACATGGAAAGTATTTATCTTTAAAAGAAGCTTTAGAATTGCTTAATTTTGACTATCAGCAGTAATCAATTTAATACTATTTACCAGTCCTTAATCTTTCACCTAATTGTTTTGGAAGACCAGCTTCATCGATAAGTCTAATTGGAATTTCAATATCATAGCTAACACGTTCAATGATTCCTTTTCTATTCACAGGGTCAAAAACAATATAAGAAGGTTTTGGTAAGCCATCGCGTGGTTGACCAGTTGAACCCGGATTACAAAGAATCTTTTTCTCTATTGTTCTAATATACGGACGATGGGTATGTCCCATAATAATAACGTCCAAGTTACAAAGCTCCATATATTCAACCAAATGTAACTGATCTTTTGTTGGACTATCTTTTCCATCAAACATATAAAAATCAAGGGGATATTCTGGGGAACCATGAACCATTTGGAACGTTGTATGTTCTAATTCAAATGTTTCCATAGTAGAAAGAGTATATAATTGTTTTTTTTCATTTGTAGTTAATACATCTTTTGTATAATTTAATGCAGCTGCAGCAAAAATATTGAAATCGGTAGGTAAAAATGAACGAGCAGCGGCATCATCATGATTGCCTTTAACAATTTTATCACAAGTTTCAAAGCAAAGTTTTAAGACTTCACTTGGTTGGGTGTAATAACCGACAAGATCACCTATATTTATGATCTTAGTTATAGGGTATTTTGATGCCATGTCTTCTAAAACTGATTCTAAAGCAAGAAGGTTAGCGTGAGGATCAGAAATAATTCCAAGAGTATATTCTTCGTTCACTTATTATAACTCATTTTAAGATAATTATCTATTTAATTCGTAAAAGATAAATAAATTTGATTCTCTTAAAAAACCAAAGCTAATGTTTCAATACAACTAATGTTTAAGAAACTTTAGAAATTGATAATTATCCTTATTTTAAAAGTATTATGTAGATATTCCTTGTGAATTTATATTAACAAGATACTGGTATCATATGCAAACTCAAGCAGATTTTTTTATCGAAGTCTTGCGGTTTATGGGTCCAGATGGTTATTATGCACGCACTGGCAAAGAAACCAAAATTATGTCTGCACTTGAGAGAAAAAAAGTTGTTAAAAGAAAACCTGGAACAAGACGTGTTTATATTCTAACTGCTGATGAAAATGCAACAAAAAAAATTGATAAAAATGGGTTCACCTTGAAATTAAAAGAGTTTTTTTCAGAAGCAAAAACACCACAACAACCATTTGTATCAATAGAAGAATTAAGAGATAAATTCATCTCAATAGGAGTTGAAAAAGAACTTTTTGATAATTTTCTTATTGAGTTATACGATGATAATGTTGTAGAATTAGAAAAATCCTTCACAGTTAACGATGGACAAAAAACAGGTTTGAACTACAAAAACAAAAAATATTTCAGTTATATATTAACGATAAACTAAAAAAACTTGTGAAAAACAATGGAATCATTTACAGTAATAGGAAAAAAGAATCCCTTCATTAGTTATACTGCAAGACCTGATAAGGAACCGCCAGTTGATATATTACATCCAAAGATGACGGTTCTTGAAAGTCTCGAAATGAATATTCAAGAAGTAATTACCACCCGTGAACCTAGAATAGTACCAGTTCTTGGATCAGCAGGAGCGGGAAAAACAAGTCTTTTCTGGTCAATAAAGAGATTAAGCAGTGAAAATACTTTTGTCGTCTATTTAAGTCCACAAACTACAGAACAGCACGCTGACAAATTATACACTTCTTTATGGTTTGCATGGCTTGAACAACATGGTTGTTGTGGTGTTTTTGCTTC
>DAHXPE010000374.1 GCA_027364495.1 Candidatus Heimdallarchaeota archaeon
CAATTATATTTTGCTACATTTCTTTTTTTTATGCTAAATTTTTGTGCATATACTAAAAAAATTGACCCTACTTTCTCAGCTGATCGTTTTAGTGGATCGTTCTGATGGATTTTATCAAAGGAGTTATTATTTTAGTACTTCCATTATCTTTTAATGAAATTAGAAAATTTTTTATGAGTCTATAAGACTAATTTAATTAGTGTTTTCTCTTTACTTGAGGTTCTTTCTAGTTGCCTGATTTAAATAAATCTGATATCATAAATTTTTTAAAAAACAATAAAAGTATGCTCCAAACCAAATATCTTGTTAATGAAATTGGCTTATTTGGCTCTTTCAGTACCAATCAAAACACGAGTTCTAGTGATATTGATATTTTAGTCGAATTTAAAGCTGGGGGTGAAAAATTTAAGAATTATATGGGTCTTAAATTTTATTTAGAAGATAAATTTATGAAGAAAGTGGATTTGGTTATTAAAAAAAACATAAAGTCTAGAATAAAAGATAGAATTTTGGCTGAAACTTTGTATGCCTAGGGATCTTATTCTTTATTTAGAAGAAATTCTTGAAAGTTTAACAAAAGTGAAAAATTATACACGTGGCATTACTTTTGATCATTTCGAACATGATGAATTTCTTCAAGATGCTGTCATCAGAAATTTAGAAATTATTGGTGAAGCCATTAAACAAATTCCCAATGATATTAAAAATAAGTATAATTATCCCTGGAAAGAAGTCGCTGGATTGAGAGATATACTCATTCATCAATACTTTTCAATTAGTATTGAAATTATTTGGGATATTATTGAAACTGAATTAAATCCCCTAATTGAGATCATTAAACTTCTAATTAAAGATGAGTTAGGTGCGTAAAATTTTTTTTAGTATTTAATCGTCGTTAATCGTACTAATTACTAAACCAGAACTTGTTTTTCTTGTTCAGTGCTTAAATCAGTTTCCAAATTTACCAATTAAATACCTAATTTTAATGTCATAAATTGAAAACAACTTAAGATCTTTATACATTTTCACTATCAATTACTGAAAAATCTTCAGTTATATTTTTGATATCATTTTGCAAAATTGGATCTTTAACGGAATCCATTAATTCCTTGATTTTCTTATTTTTCAATTTTTTATTTTTATTCAATACTACCACTCCAAATTCTTCTGGATATAATCGCTCTATTTCTTTTAGCACTTCTTCCACAAATTCTAATTTATCTTTATCTACCAGTTTTATAACTTTTTTTAATTTAAAGTGTGTTTTTACACTTGGGGATTTTGTTCTTTTAAGAGACCTGGTGTCCAATCCTTTTCTCATTTTTTTCGACTTTTCTGTTCCAAAGAGCATTTTTTATATTTCATTCCCTTTCTCATTTCTTGAATTCTACCAAGAATTTATAATACGCGAGTAGGAACTATTGGTGTTGTTTATATTTGTACATTTTAATTTTGTTTCTTAAAATCCAACATTATTTTTTCTATTTTCCTCCTCTCTAACCATCTTGCCTTTATTGGATTTTTGCTCTTTCTAAGATTCATTTAGTAGTTTTTTTATTTTCTTTTTTTCAACCATTCCACCAGAAGAGGTCTTCTATTCTCTTTTTCTCTTCTATATTCAGAATATCTTCGCTTATAAGGTAGGATCAAGAATTTAATAGAAGATTTTGGTATTGAGATTGAAACACATTTAGAACTTTACATTTTCTTCGATGTATTTTAACAATAATGGTATATCATGACTTGGTTCACCGTTCATTGAGCTTCCTATTCCACTTTTTGATCCTCTTTGATGAAAATGGTGTGGTCTGGTATTTATATTCCATCTATCGTCATAATTGTCATATCTAAATCTATCATTCTCCTTTTTTGAATACATGAATTGGTATGAATATTCATCAAAATCGTTGTATCGAATATAAAGTGAATATCCATTCATAAATGTTATTATTAATTTTCCCTTAATTAAGTCAATTTCTTGCATATATTTTTGTTCTTTTAAAAACCTCTGCATTAAATTAGCAGCCTTGAGTGTTTTACTTGAGGCAGTAATTTTTATCACCTATAGCGATTCAATTAGCTTTCTTAATTTTTCTTCTTCTACCATCAATTGTTTTAATTCAATTGCATCGTTTTCTGCCTCCTCCAATCTTCCATCTTTTGCTTTTTGAAGAAATGAATCTATTGTGTCTTCTTCCCAGTGTTCTAGTATTTTATTTATTTCTTTTGTTAAATAATTTAATTTAAAATTCACCAAATCTTTAACTAGGGGCTTATCTAAAGTTATTGACATTGATTACATCTTCTTTTATTATTAGTTCTAAGTTGTTTTTATAAGAACCTAAATTTTTAACTCTTTCCTTTATTGGTCCGATAATTTCTCTTTTACTATTTTGATCCAAAATTCTTCAAAATAACCTACTATATCCCAAATAGATAAGTTTACTTTTTCCGCTGACGATCCTAGCGAATCTCCATTCTCATAATATTCTCTTGCTAGTTTTAATTTTCTTCTTTTCAATCCTGTTGCTATTATTTGTCGCAATAGACTTGCTCTGTCAATTTTTTGCTCTTTTGCTAATTTATCTATTTCCCTTATTTCATCTTCTGAGAGACGTAATGTTATTAAATTCATAATCTTATATTTACTCCGACTCTATCTGTATTTTTTATATTTGCTTCAAATAACTTAATATTTTTGTATCAATAATTTAAAAAACCTCCTTGTACAAGTTTAAATCATTACTTATTATTCTCCAGGTGTATTTCCTTGAAAATTACTATCGACGAAAATGAATTATCGTTAGCATTCGAAGCTAATTCTTGGGAATTCATGTATTATTTAAATTTAAAAGATGGTTCTTTTAAAGTTGTAACTGATCGTCCTTATGATGAAGATTACGATGAAGATGATGAGGATGATGAGGATGATGAGGATGAATATTTTGAAAAGGAATTACCAGAGGATCCTGATTTTGGGCATGAGTTATGGCAACAAGTGCCACTAGAAGAATCTTGGGAAGGATATAACCGCATGGTTGCTTTTATTGATACCTTACATAATAAGAAGCTTCAATATTTGTTATCAAATGCGATCAACCGAAGAAAACCTTTTAGAGGTTTCAAAGATGTTCTTCTGTCTTATCCAGATGAAAGAGGAAAATGGTTTCAATTTGAACAAAACGAACGTGAGAAAAAAGCATTAGAATGGATTAAAGATTTAGAAGAAAAATTTGGTATTGAAATTCAAATAAAATAATATCTTTTTGAGTACACATCAATTTTCCCTCCTTTGTTCATCTTATTTATAATTCTTATAGTAAAAACTAATTATTCATCTTTTTCAATTATAATTTGATCTATTTCTCTTATTGGTTTCTCATTTTCTTCAAAACTGGGAATCTGGTCATCCAGAAATTGACTTTCTTTAATTGGAGAATTTCCTCAATGTTACAATTAAAGCTGTCTTAATTGGTGATGAAAAATCGGAAAAAACAACTCTTCGAGAAAAATATCTTATTATTGACTAATAATTAAGGTAATTCCCGATAATAATTTAAATTCTCGAGAATATTTAAAGCTTATTGAATTATATCAATCCTTCTTCATTTCTTTACATTTTCATAAGGAATTAGGACAACTTAATGTTTGATGTAATCCTTTAATATAAATTTTAAATTTTTAACTATTTCTATGTAATAGATTTGAAATTGAGATTAAATAGTATCATTTTAACTTTTCAATTTTTGTTATTCATTTTTTTTCTCATTTCTGAAATCGGTATTACTCTGGTATAAACACCGACGAAAAATCTTTTAAATTTTTTGAAAAAAAAAGTTTTTAAGTGACTAAAGAAAAATTAGATAATAAAAAAAGGAATATATTAATTTTAAAATTTAACAAAAATTATTGGACCAATAACACCACCAGCAACAAGTCTGATCCAAAAATCAGCTAACATTACAGTTCCTAAAGAGATCCAAAACCAATTATTGTGATTTTCATTTAACCTGGTTACAAAAGCCCATCCTTTATACTGAATATTACTAAGAGTCCCACAATTATAGCAATTTCGTCCACCACCAATTACATGTCTTAAAGCATGGCACGAATAAACATACAATGATAGAAAGAGTGTATTAAAGAATAAAATAATGGTTCCAACGCCTATTCCAAAGGTTAAAGCATATAGAAAATCAAGTGTTTGAAGAATCATAAGGATTAAGGTAACATAGAAAAACCATCTGTGCAAATTATTTAGTATAAAAGGAAATGCACGTTCTCCAGTGTATTTTCCTCTTCGGATATGTAAACCATTTACACCACAAGCGGGTGGGCTGGTGAAAAAATCTCTGTAATAGATTTTTCGTTCGTAGTAGCAGGTCGCTCTAAATCCAAGTGGAGCCCAAATTGTTAATAGGGCTATTGGTAATGTACCAGGCCAATGTAAAAAATTAAGTACTGATTGAGGTATTGGTATTCCCCAGATTGGGCTATAATAATGCATGCTTGCATATTGATAAGTTTTATCAGTACCAGGATAGAAGACAGCTAAAATGGTATATATTATAAAGAGAATAATAACCAAATCAATAATTATTGGCATTAACCACCAGTTATCTTTACGAGTGTGAGTGAAAGATCCAGCGGGTATGTTCCGTTCAATTTGTGCTGTTGCCATGTGAATGGTGACCTCCATTATAATTCGTTAAATGACATTTTTTTTCAAATAAGTACAACCTCGTAGCTTGTGAGGTTAAATTAATAAAATTATTGTCTATTGACAAATTCTTAGTTAGTTAATTAATTTTAGGTTTTCATTTATAAATTTTATGAGGAACTCCTCTTTTTTGCATCTTTTAAAAGATAAGACTCCCAGCAACAGA
>DAHXPE010000387.1 GCA_027364495.1 Candidatus Heimdallarchaeota archaeon
TGGAGCAACAAATCGACCAGATATCCTTGATCCAGCTTTAATCAGACCTGGAAGGTTTGATAAACATATAGAGATCCCAAATCCAGACAAATCAGGTAGAATAGAAATTTTCAAAATTTATTTACGAAACATGTCTATTCAATTTACTGAATCAGATTTAGATATTCTTTCTGATATAACTGAAAATTATAATGGTTCAATGATCAAAGCAGTATGTACAGAAGCTGGAATGAATGTTATTAGACGAAATGAAGATAAAGTATTTATTTCAGATATTATAGAAGCAGTTCAAAAAAATCAACTCAAAAATACAAAATTAACTATGGCGTCAGAATCAAATTTATCCTATTCTTAAATTGACAGCTTTATTTTAACAGGGATTCTGCGTTATAATAAAAAATATTCTCTTTTTCATAATCTTCAAGTAATTCTGAGTTTTTAACAATATTTACAATTGTACTCATACCTATTGCTGCTCCGGCTGATGTAACAGGATAATCCGAACCGTAGAGAATCTTATTAAAAATGTTAAATCTTCTCATTGTTTCAACCATTTCTGGTTGAGTAACTAAATAGGGAACAGCAGACAAATCACCATAAACATTTTTATAATCATGAACTACTTTAGCGGCTTCTTCAAACCAGAGACCGGGAATTCGTGAAGAATAAGATCCCATATGCGCTAGAATAACTTTGGTTTTATATTTATTAAGTAATGGTTTTAATAATAACGGATTACCATTAACAGATAATAATGGAATTTCCCAAGGTCCTGGATCGCATCCTGTGTGGCATGTTACTATTAAATCTCGTTTTTCAGCAAATTTAAAAACTTCAATTAGTCCTGAACTTGTCTCAGGATTATAAAATTGTAAGGTTGGTAAAATTTTGATCCCTTTAAATCCTAATTCCTCTTGTAATTGTTTAATAATCTGTAATTTTTTTTTTATAAATCTCCTAGATTTGTAGCCAACATGAACTGATCCAAATCCAATAAAATCATTTTTATTCGCTTTAACCAAATCAGCAACATAATCCATCGGTGTATTACCCATGTGGAGAACGTAATCCATACCTGCATATATTGGATCGAGATCAAAAAATGTAGTATATTCAAAATGCTTTGCAATATCGTTTTTTAGCTTTTTGGTCTTTAAGAGATCTGGTTCAAGCTCCATCGATAAGATTACAGCTTTTTCAACATTTGCTTTTTTCATTTCGGCTAATAAATCATTAGATTTAATAGCTGAAAGAGGATGAACATGAAAGTCAATTATTTTCAAGAAAAAGACCATGAAAATTTTTGAAAAAAAAAAAATTAGCTAAAAGAAACTTCGAATACTTCGAAGTAGCACCTTAGATATGATTTTAAATAAACTTATTTTAAATTCTTCTTAAGTTTAGGAATTCGTAATCAATTGCCGCAACAATCTTTGCCAAAACTCGATAGAATTGTTCACCGAGAAAGGAAAGTTCAAAAAGCTCTCCAAAAAGATCTCCATGAAGAAAAAAAGCATAAATACTTTATAATGGAAATTCCTATTGAAAGAGTACCCTTAGCAATAAAAAACTTTGAAAATAAATCATCACAGAGCTCTAGAATAGCATATAATGCAGTATCTGTGCGTCAATATGATAGTGAAAATCCTAAAGATAATGAATTATTTACAGAAATCTTTAATTTAGTTTTATTGACATCTCCGGATCCCTATCGACCCATAACATTAATTGAAGCAAAAAATTTTTTTAAAGAAGGAACTTTCCTAGCCTTTCTTTATGGTAGATGTGTAGGATACGCTGTAATTACAATTGAAGATACAGAAATTGGTAAAATTGGTGTCATTGCAGGTATTGGAGTACACTCAAAATTTCGAAGAAAAAAAGTTGCTCAAAAATTAGCAATTGAATTAGGAAAATGGTTTTTATCGAGAACTGATCTTATTAAATTGCAATGCGAAGTTTATGAAGAAAATCTTGTTTCTCAGAAATTCATTTCATCCTTCGGTTTTCAGATCGTAGGAGAAATATTCATTGATTAAATGACAAAGAATAATAATTTTGAAATTTGTTCGATTTATCAAGCATAATTTTTATTGTTTTCATTTTACGGGTAAAATGACTAAGCTAGGTCGTTTATCGCTGAACGATTTTAATAAATCCAAACTGGTAAAAATCTCCGATTTATTATGGTGAACTTTTTTGAAGAGATTTTTTCCTTAATTATTGACTATTGGGATAAAATATCGTCATAAACAGGTTATTTACTCATAAATAATAATTCTTTGCTTACTCATATATAATAGTGAATTTACTGTAGGTTAATTAGTAAAATAATCTTGGTTAGGTAGAATGGTATCAAAATTCTATAGTAAAGAAGCCTGTAATGAATTTGTACTTGGTAATGAAGCACTTTCTAGAGGATTAGTTGAGGTTGGCATGCAACTTGCTGCTTGCTATCCTGGTACCCCCACGAGCGATATATTGCCAACTTTGTCTCTTTTTAGTAAACTTAACCCTGACTTGAAACTTTACACCGAATGGTCTACTAATGAAGCTGTTGCTCTTGAAGTGGCGGCTGCCGCTTCTCAAACCGGTATTCGTTGTGCATTTATTGCAAAACACGTTGGACTTAACGTAGCTATGGATGCTTTTATGACTTTAGCTTATTCTGGTGTTATTGGTGGTCTTGTTTTAATCATTGGTGATGATCCATCATTGCATTCATCTCAAAATGAACAGGATACCAGATATCTTGCTAAAGCTAGTTCAACTCCAGTTTTAGAACCATCTGACCCACAAGAATGTTATGAATATTCTAAATTAGCTATGGAAATTTCTGAAAAATTTCAAACACCTGTTGTTCTACGAATTACTACGCGAGTAGCTCATGCAAGGCAAAATGTTTTCTTTAAGGATATTATTGCTAATCCAAAGATTGGCGATTTTAGACGTGATGTAGCTAGATTAGTCAATGTTCCAGCTATAGCCAAACAGAATCACTTAAGATTAATAGAAAAATTTCAAAAGTTTAAAGAA
>DAHXPE010000390.1 GCA_027364495.1 Candidatus Heimdallarchaeota archaeon
ATCTTTAAAAAAATTTTTTTGGATCTCTAAAGCTTTTATAGAAAGAGCAATAGAAATATTTTGAATAATAAATGAACTTTTTTCTTGATTAAAACTCATATTTTCAAATTTTTTTAAGATTCCTTCAAAAAAATCGTCTAAATGAGAGTGAACAGGTGTATCTTCCTCAAGAACAGTATCTGTTTCAAGTGGCAATAAAGACTTTCCTCAAATAATTATAAATGTTTCGCGAACCTTATTTAAGGTCAAATGATGGATATAGTTCATTCAAAAATTTTGAATTAAACCAATTAGAGCCAATGATAATTCATTAATAAAGTTAACAAATAACTCTCCAATATAAAATTTCTTAAACCTCTAATGCAAAAGTGAATTTAGAATAGTCAAATTATTTATTATAATTTTAATTCTAACCAGATATTTTTCTAAAATTGGTTTATAGATTTTTAATTTATCATTTTTCTATTCTTAAGTCTGAAAAATCATCCAAAGTAAAAAATTAGGTAGCAACGAATAACAAGTTATTAGGAATAACATCACAGAAAAATATCCAAATAAAGTAATACTCTCTGAATGAAGTGAAATAACAATTTATAAGGTAGTTGAATACTTTACGAATCGTTTATTTAATTATTATTCAAAAAAAGTTAAAGAATAGATAAATATTTAAAAACGAAGAATAAAAACAAACAGAAAACTTCATAGAGCCCTTTTTACTGATTTTATTTTCAAACCGAATCGCTGTAGTCGTTCTAATACTGGTTCATAAATTTCTCTACTTATCGGTCTTATAACACCTTTTTCTTTTATTCTACCTGCTAAAAGTAGTTCTGTTATAGTAATAACAGGGTAAGATACTGTTTTGGCCATAGCCGAATAATTATTTTTAGTACCGTATTCTTTTAAGGTCGTTTTTATAATTTCTTGTCTTGAATCTTGATATTTTATTATAAATTCATTAATAAGAACTAATAAGTCTCTCTCATTGTGTTTATAACTCATTTTTTCAAGCATTACGTTTGTTAAAAGATCTATTGGACTAATTTTTTTACAATCACATAATAACTGGTCATTTGAAAACAAGCCTAACCAATCTAATTTTGATAGGATTTCACTGGTTTCCTTTATTTTGAGGAATTGAGCTACCTCATTAGTTATATTGTTGTTAGGGGTATGAATAAGATTGGCTAGAAATGTTGAATAGGTACAATCAGCATCAAATTGTTCTAAACTTAGGTAATTAAGATCAACCAACGCTTTAATTGTTTCAGCCCATCCAGGATACCGTAAAGTCGATCGAAAAATTGTCTCTACTTCAGGAATATCATAAAGATCAATATATTTTAGTGAATCATGGTTAGCATAGACTTCCAGTTTTCCAATATCTTCATCAGCTTGCAAATAGCTTATGTTTTCTTTAGAAAAAAGTTTATCTGCAGAAATTGAAATTTTTCTATTATTTTCCTTAAAATGCGCATCTCGTTTGCTCGCTAGTAATGCACCTCTTGGTGACCAGCTGAATTTATAACCAAAAGGATTTTTATTTGAATCAGGTGCTGGTAGACCACCACAATAGGATTTAAAGGATACAACTTTGCCTCCAATTGCATGAACGTCATCAATTACCTTTTTAGCAATCATATGGTCAATACCAGGATCAACACCAACCTCATCAATAATAGTTATTCCAGCTTCTCTTGCATCAGCATCTAAGTCCTGAATTTCCTGTGAAACATAATTTGTTCCGATTAAATTCTTTTTCTTAGCTATACAAACCTTTGCGATTATAGGCATAAAATGAGGCGGTAAAATATTTATAGTAATATCATGATCAGCAACCAATTCATCAAGTTTTTTCGATTCAGAGCCAATATCTATTATAAGTGCTGTACCATGGGGATTGCCTTGAATTAACTTTTTAGCCTTCTCATCATCTATATCAACAACAGTAATGAGATAGTTATTGGACAAAAAATAATCGATCATCGGTTTAGCTACAAGACCGGCACCTAAGATAAGTATTTTTTTCACTAAGAGACAATCCAAAGAATTATATATCGTTTTCTTAACATTTAATTATATTTTATTTTAAGAATTAAGATAATTAATCTATATTGAAAAATTAAATAGTCCAATCATTGAAATAAATAGGAGAATAATTGGCGAATAAGGGCTGTTATTGGACTATCTATATTATCATTCAAAGCATAAGGAATCAAACTATTTATTATTAAGAAAGATTGAAGATAACTAAAAACAAGAATTCCAACGATGAATACTCTTTTAATTTGAATATTTTTCTCTTCTTTCAGTGCATTATTTAATGAATTGACCGCAAAAGCACCAGCTCCAATAACGATTAAGGGTTGTAATTTCATGTGGGAGTCTATAATAAATTTACAAAAAAACAGCTCACCTAATAACGAAAATAAGACAACCTATTCATAATAAAATAAGAATCGCTTGAAGGCGGATTTAAAAGATAATTCAGGCGTTATAACCCATAACATGACTATCCCTGGAAAAGCAATTGCTAATGCAAGCATGGTAGCACTAAAAATTCTTAGAGTGCCTGTTAAATAAACTTTCATTGAATAGATATTTGTTTCAGCTGAGAAAAAAACTTCTAGACTATGGATAATAGAAAATAATGCTAGTGTAGAAACAAATAGTGTAACATAGACCCAAAAAGGAAATTCCATTGCTCTTTTAGGCACTGTTAGAAAGGATTTCAAAAGATCAAGAGTAGCTGTTCTTAAATCTTTTCTGAAAACATAAGAAGAAGGCTTTTGAAAGAAAGCAATTTCCTTCTCTTCAATCCAATTTCCTTCTTCTGTATAGCTAATAACTTTCATATATTCACCAATCTAGATGATGAAAAGAATATTAAAAATTAGTCATATTGTTTCTTTCAGGGATTAGTTTGCAAAACAAACATATTCTATATTTGTACCATTTTAGCTTGGAAAATTTTTGGATCAGAGAAAAATCTTTAACCTGAAAAAGCAGATTACATTTAAATTTACAATGCTTTTTTTTGTATTAATTAGAAGAAGATAAAATTATGAAACAACAATTCTTAGAATTAGCCTATTATCAAAAATGGGCTAATGACCGATTTAGAGCTAATCTGAAAAATGTCGAATATACAAAATTATTAAAAAATACCATGCCTTATGGATCAATAAGAAAGATGACTGTGCATATTTTCGGTGCTGTAGAATTATGGCTTAAACGACTCGAAGGAGTATCCTTGCCATCAATAAGACCAGATGAACAATATAAAGATTGGCAATCGCTTGAAAAAGATTGGATTGAAATGGATAAAAGATTAATCGAAGTAGTCAAAAACCTTGATGAAAACAATTTATCCAACCGAATAAAGTATACTTCAACAGAAGGGAAGCATTTTGAAACAACAATAGAAAATATATTAATACAATTGCTTACTCATCACCAATCATATCATAGAGGTCAAATAGCAATGACTCTTCGTGAGAATAAATTACCACCTGTTCTAGAGACAGATTATATTTATTATGTATATGATCAGAAGGAAAATTAAATTTTAATAAAAATCAAGAGTAATCTCTGCATAGGATTTAATTAATGAAAATTTTAAAATTTTGATTTAAATAAAAAGAAAGGAGAGTTAATTTTTAAGAATTTTAATTAATTTTCAAAGAAATTTTCTGGGCTTCAGGTTTAATAGGTAAAGTAATAGTTAGGATCCCATCTTTTAACTCTACTCTAGCTTTTTCTGAATCTACGGGCTTGTTAAATTTAAATTTTCGGTAATAATTTCTTGGAGCTCTTTCAATATGCCTTGAAACCCAGATATTTTCTTGGGTATTTTCCTCTTTTTGATCAGTTGAAGACTCATTGCTAAGTTTACCAAGGTTTGTTTTAATTTCAAGTTCGTTGATAGAAGCTTCAATTGAAATATTATCTCGGGTAATACCAGGTACGTCCATTTTGATAATTATGTCATTCTTTGACTCATAAACATCGGTATTAGGAGTATAATAGCAGTTAGAAAGTTTAAAATTATCTCTTGATTCAATCAAGTCCAATAATGGATTATATAATAAAATACTCATGTTTTTTCACGTTTTTATGTTATTAAACTTTTTGTTTATAACCTGATTATATTATAAACAAAGAGTTTATAAAGATTAAGTTTCGTAAAAAACATAAAATATGTTTTCATTTAACATTATTATTTATCAAAGAATTTCACTAAACTGATCTCTGTTATGGTTATAAATTCTCCTGTATTACTATCCTAGCTAATAGTTCTCAAAGAATTACTATATAAAGATTTAGATGAACAACAGAACTAAGAACTAGCAAATTTTCATTTATCTATTTTTAAAATTTACAATTTACCAAGCAACTAAACTATTTTTAATGCCAGAATTAATGTTTTGCTCTGTTAGAAATCATTTAAAGCATTTTAACAAATAACATTAAATTTCTTTATTATTAGATTCAATTACAATTTCAGTATAAAAATATCCTATAAAAGCAAATATAAACCTTTTTTATTGAAATATTTATTTTTTTTTTTAACAAATAATAATTCAGTTTTTTATCTTTTCTAATGAAAAAATTTATTTATTCCAACGTAAAATGAAAATACTTGGAATGTTTTTATGAATCCACCTAGATCCGGAAATAGGACTTTTGATTATTCTTTTAATATCAAAGAAAAAAAAATAAGCTTACCAGAATACATTATTTTAAAAAAAGCTTTTTCAGAAGGGTTATTAATAACAAAAGAATGGCTTGAAAATATTTCAAACAATAACCAAGAGTATAAAGGTTTAATTGATAAAGTTCTAAACCATATTAGTTTTCAAATGGCTGAATACGATTTGAGAGTTCTTGAATCATACAGGAACGATGAAACAACTAATTTATTCAAGTTTCTAGATACTCAAGTTGTTCTTAGGCCTTCAGTGGTAACAAAAACAACTTCAAAACGAACAACTTCTCGAAAAGTGGTTAAGACAACAATTCCTCCGGAAATAAAATCGATGGAAGAGTTAAAAAACGAAATCAATTTTTTGTATCAGCAAAAAGATAATTACGATCAATGTTTAAATAAAACATCGGAATTACTCCAGCATCCAGATCTAACAGATGAAGAAAGACAAAGATATAACAATTTTTACCATGAACTATTAGAATGGGTCAATCTTAAAAATAAACAGTCAGAAGGAAAAGTAGAAAAACAAGAAATGGTTCCAAGGACAAATCCAGCAATCCCAGTATCAGAATCAAGAGGAACATCAATTTCACAGTTAAGAACAGACATGCTGAAAGAATTACAAAAATTACGTCAACTTTACATCGATCCATCAGATAATAAATGAAACCTATTAGATGTTTTATTAAACTTTAAAGAAACATCTATTTATAAAATTAATTTAATTACTTTAATAAATTAAGATCTTCCTTTTCCATTCTTTTTT
>DAHXPE010000397.1 GCA_027364495.1 Candidatus Heimdallarchaeota archaeon
AAATTTATCAAAATACCAGTATTTACAGACAATTAGCTAATCATCCTTTTCATTCACCAAACTATTCATGAATGGATAAAACTTGACCCTAAACTCGTTGGAACATGCTGTGGAGCTCAACCTGGTGATACTAAAAGAATCCAAGAATACTTAAAGTAATGAAAAGGATGATTAGCTAATTGTCTGTAAATACTGGTATTTTGATAAATTTAATTTTGCAGCATTATTAATCTATAATATTGATTTCAATGAAAATTAAAACCTTTTATGCTATTAATCCTTATAAATGGCTTTTCTTATCAAATAAAGCAGTTGAACAAGCCCAGCAGCAAGCTTTAGAGAATGGTTCAATTAAGCCAGAAGAGAATAATGAATATTTAAGACAATGGCTATTACATGAATTAATTAATACTTATGGATATCCCAATGATTGGATTTTACATCGAATAGATTTTGAAAAAACTTCAAATATTGATCTAATAGATCAAAAGATCATTAATATGAATATAAGTTCTAAAAAAAATAATATTTTGATCCTCATGGTTATTTTCTCCAACAATTCTGAAAAAATTGATGAAAGAACTGCTGAAAAAGAACTTGAAAGAATATTAGTCAACAATTCTTCAGCAACAATAGGATTAGTTACGAATGGAATTGAAACAAGGATTATCCAAAAGAAGTTAAAGTCGATAAATTTCGAATATATTTCTGATTTACCAGATTATCAACCTGTTCTTGCATCGAATACTATTTTAAAGAGAAATATGTCTCAAATTAAACTAGATTCAAAAACTGTTGGTCTTCAATGTTTTCCAAAACGATTGAAAAATATTTTTTTTGAAATTCATTCGGCTATTAGAGATATTGATGGGTTACATGATGATGAAGCTCTTGATGAGCTTTGTAAAATATTGTATGCTAAAATATATGATGAAAAAACTATTATTGCAGATAAGGTAATTGATAATAAAATTTTTAATTTTCAGGTTAATGGTTATGCTAACGAATCTGAAGTCGCATCAGATATACGTTCACTTTATCAAGAAGCTTGCTCATTTGAATTAACGAACTATTCAGAAAAAATTCCAGCATACGAACGATCTCGAGGTGTCTTTACTGAACCTATAATATTGTCTGATACTGCTATTGCTAAGATTGTCGAAAAACTTCAAATTTTTTCTATCATTGACTCAGATTATGACATTAAAAGTATCATTTTTCAACAGGTCCTTGGTCGTGCAATAAGATCTGGTATGGGACAATTTTTCACTCCAGATGAAATTGTTAGATTAGCTGTTGAAGTTACTGCACCTAAATCATCCGATTTTATTTTAGATCCTTTTTGTGGTAGCGGTCATTTTTTATCAAGATCCCTTGATTATGTCGTTGCTAACTGTCGTCAGGTTGATAGCAATTCATTAAATGAATTTAAATTATTTCATCTCCATGGTATAGAGAAATCTGCAAGAATGGTCCGGATAGCTATGACTGATATGCTCCTGCATGATGATGGATATACCAACATTAGAAACATAGATTCTTTAGCTCCTGAAGAAAATTTCCTAGATTTTCAGGCAATTGAAAAAGAGAATAGAAATAATTCATTAGCTATTTTTGATCTTATTCTTACTAACCCACCATTTGGCGTTGTGTTAGGTTCTGAAAGCTCAAATTTTAATAGTCATTTTCAGATAGTCTCGAAAAGAAAGAATAATCCCCTTGAAGTTCTTGCATTAGAACGATGTTTTCAATTTCTTAAAAAAGGAGGGAAATTAGCAATTGTGCTTCCAGATGGAAACCTCGCAAATTTTCAAACGCAATTTGTTAGGGATTGGATATTACAAAATTTTAAATTAAAAGCCGTTGTCAGTTTACCGTCAGAAACGTTTGCTCCTTATGGTACTACTACTAAAACCAGTTTATGTTTTTTCCAAAAATTTCATTCCGAAACAGAAAAAAATCATGATTATGATATTGCATTTTACAAAATAGATAACATTGGGTATGACGCAACTGGCCGTGAAATACCTGGCAGTGAACTACAAGATGCTATCAAATTTTTACAAGAAAATCTACACTGGGATTAAGCAATGATAAAAACGAAAAAGAAATTTATTCTCAAAAAATCAGACCTTGGAAATAAGTTTCGTGTTGAGAACAATAATTTAGATTTAACTACAATCTTAGAAAAAAATGAATTTAAAACAGTTAAATTGAAAGATATCGCTAGTTTCCACAGAGAAAACAGAAGTCCCAATGTTACTAAAGATGTCACCTTTAAATATGTTCAAATCAGTGATATTGATATAAATTTGGGTTTAATTAAAAGTTGCACTCTTTATAAAGGTGAAAATGCACCTAATAATGCCAAAAGAATTATGCGAAAGGATGATATATTGATTTCCACCCGAAGACCAACGCGAGGAGCAATCGTAACCGTTCCGGATGAATTTGACGGAGAAATTTGTTCAATATTTTTTACAACAATCAGAGTGCATGATGTTTCAGTTATAGATCCAATTTATCTGTCTCTATTCCTTCGAACCTCATTTTGTCGTTATCAATTCCAAGCAATGATCACTGAAACGGCTTATCCAGTAATAAACGATGGCGATATTCTCGATATGATAATTTTACTTCCTTCGATTGATGAACAACATAAATTAGCTTCAAAATGGCAATCATCAATAAAAAATTTTATTAATCAACTTTCTACAGCATATGAAGGATTAATTACAATAAAACAAGAAATAGAAAAATACATTTTAAAGGAAGATGCAGAAAAATTGTCTGTACCAACTTTTGATTTACAAATTACTGATTCTGATGGAGAGGTATTGAATAGCACCGATTCACCAATCAAACTTAATTATTTTAAGGAATCATCGTTAAAACAACAACAACTTGCTAAATTCCTATAATGATATCAAAAAGATGCAATTATATCATTGTGAATTTTATCAGCTTCCTATAAGAAAACCTTTTAAAACTATTATTAAGCGAATGGAAATTACAAAAATAAATTGAGAATCATGAATATATTGAATAAGAAAAAATTGGGGAATTTCTTTATTCATGGAAATGAGAAGAAACCACAAAATATACTCATGATACAGAAAATATGAAAAACAGCTGATAAGAAAGAACAGAGCCGTAAAACAGTTAAATTAAGTTCATTACAATTGGAAAAATGTAAGGAACCTAAAAAAAGAAATTAAAAATAAAATTGACATTTCTAGTTTAGATTTATATTTATATTAAAAGTCAGAGATGTTTTATAATGAAAATCAATCAAAAATTCCTAAAGGTAAGCTTTTACCTTCTTACTCTTGGTGGTCTGCTTTATTACCTCTATGTGGTTGATTTGTTAAAGTGGATCATTGCCGGTTTCTCTATTCTTTATTTGACTTTCTATTTTGGAATCGCCACTATTGCAGTTTTTGCTGTCTCATTATCTGAGATTGGAACTATTATGAAGGGTTTATCACAATCCTCCCCTCTTTTAGCAATAATACTTTTGGTTCCTACAATTTTACTCCTATGGTTTGTTCTACTATTATTTTGGCCCTTATTTATAATACCGGATAGCTCTTTGGTACGAAATCCAGAAAAATATGATGCCATTTATCGATTTGAGACTGCTTATTTCTTAAAATATTCTAAAAAAACTTGAATTTAAGCAAACTAAGCAATTTAAAATGCTGTAATTATTGATTATTTAGTATGGATAGTTCTTTTTTTTTTACTCTTCCTAAAGTTGAAATTCATAATCATCTTGAAGGAACAATTACTCCAGTAACCTTACACCAATTAGCTAAAAAAAATGTTTCAGGAAGCTTGCTAGCAGAGTCAATTGAAGAATGTGAAAAAAAATACAAATTCACTGATTTTTTAGGATTCTTAAATGCCTTTGCCAATGTAAATACATTTATTCAAGATACTAGTGATTTTGATATTTTGTTTGAAAATAATATTCAATCCCTTGAGAAGGAAAATTACCGCTACATTGAGTATCTGCTTTCGATTGATACTTTTTTAAAAAAGAATATGTCTTTAATAGAAATTCTTGATCGGATTAAAGCCAACATCAAAAAATTATCATCAGACCATTTACGCATTGGTGGTATTATTATTGATTTCGTTCGTAATTATGGTCCAAGCAATGCTTTAGAAATTTTACAAGAATTGAAACCTGTTATTGAAGATTACCAGGATATTCTTCTCGGTATATCTATTGGTGGTGATGAAATTCATTTCCCTGCTTCTGCTTTTTCTAAAGTTTTTGAACTAGCTCGTGAACTTTCATTAAAAACAACTGCTCATGCAGGTGAAGCAGCTGGTTATCAATCAGTTTGGGATACAATTTTTAATCTTAAAACTGATAGAATCGGTCATGGTCTTCATGTTTATGAGTCTAAAGATCTTATTAAGTATTTGCGTGCTACTCAAACACCTCTGGAAATTTGTCCAACTTCAAATTTTAAAACAGGATTAATAAGCAATCTAAAACAACATCCTTTAAGAGATTACTATGTTAATGGTTTAAATGTAACTCTAAATACAGATGATTCAGGTTTTTTCGGCAATTCATTGTCTAAAGAGTTTGAATTTTGTGCCAATGCATTTCATTTTGATGAAATCGAAATTAAACAATTGGTTTTAAATGCGGCAGAAAGCTGTTTTTATGATGAGTTTTCTAAAAAAGAATTAATTGAAGATCTAAAAATTCAACTGGAAAGATAAATTTCCTAATATTTAATTTATAAATAAGTTATCACAAATATATTACATAGAGAGGCAAAAATTTGTCAGATAATTCAGAAATTGATAATATGGCATTCCTTGATGATAAAAAAAATTTAATTTTAACTCTTTGTTCAAATTTCTTAGAAAATAAATTACAAGAGCTGAGTGTTGAAAATTCCTTCTCGAGTACAGATTTATTAATCCTACTTGATGATGTAATGACTTCTTTATACGGAATGATTAGTAGTCAGTTAAAATTCATTTCCAAAGATATGGAATTGTCTCCTAAAGAATCCTATTGCGTTTCAAAGACAATTGGAGAATTCAAAGATTCTTGGGAAAGACGATTAGAAAAAATTGCTAATAAAGTATTACGTTCTCAATCATCCGAAAAAATAATCTTTCAAACGTTTAATCAAATTGATAAAGAACAAAAATCATTACTATCTTCAGTTTTTTATTCTCTGAAGAAATGTGTTGCCAATTAATAATTAGACATTAGTAAAAAATCCTATTGATAAAATGATTTTGAATCAGGCTGAACTTTTTCGGCCATATCAAAGCCCGCTTTTCGTAAAAACCTTTGCATGATAATAATAACCAGAAAAAAACTTTTATTAATATTATCCATAGCTAAAAATAGTTGTCTTGCTAATTCGTCTTCATCTTTTGTTAGATAAATCGAAATCATACATTCAACACCTACCACCTCTTGATTTGGGCCTTCTGCATATTTGAAATTTGGTTCTTTTTTGGTCAGTTCAATTCTTATTTCATCGAACAGATCTAACCGCTTTTGAAGATCGAGCTTATTTATTAATATTAAATGCTCAGGAGCTATGTTTAATCTGCCTGCAACAAAAATAAAATCTTTTAATGGAAGTGGTTTAACAATTTCAACTGAAAATCGTAATGGTGGTGACATAACTCGTATTCTAAAAACATCTTGAACGGGAATATTTGGATTCATTTGTTGTATTGAGGATAGGTCTATTTTCTGATTAATAAAATTATTTCTATCCAAAATTTCTCGAATGGTCCTTTCAAGATCTTTAAATGCTTCCATGTCTGTAATCATCCTAAAAAAAGGTAATTAAAACTCATCTAGACCAAAATCTGAAATAGTTTCTTTTTTATCAGCTTGTTCTAATCTATTTTTTCTATTTGCTATTTCATTTATTAATTGGAGCATAGTATTTTTAATTTGCTCTTTACCACTACGTTCCAATGCATTAGTATAACAGAAGGATATAACTTTCCATTTATTTTCGCCTTGCTTTTTCATGTCATCAACAAAGTCTTGAACCTTTGTTTCAGATGCTAGAACGTAATTATTTATTATTAATTCAATTGTTTTCGAATCAAATGTCTGTCTGATAATTGATGGTTCAGCTACAGCTTTTCTTCCTTGAATGGTACTCTTCCCAAGTTTTTCCCAGCCAGAACCTGTTTCAAACGCAGTAGGACGATGATAATTTAATCTATTAACCAAACTAGGATCACTTATTGATGCAAAAATCGGATACTTGCTTAAATCAATCATTGATTTCATGGCTTCACAATAACCTAGAAGGAAAGATCTAATGAATAGTCTTACATTCATTTTTGAAAAACCACGTATAGGTTCATCTTCAAGATACTTGTCCACTGCGTTTGTTAAAATTTGTTCCATAATGGTCAATGGAATTAAAGATTGATCACCTAATTTCACTTTATAGCTTAATTTCTTGTTATACATCCTACTTTCATACAAAAATTCATAGCCATCAAAAATGTTTTTTATTGCATTGGCCATTATAACCGCTATAACTGAAATTCGGTTTGACTGAACTAAATAATCACGCAAATCTCGTTTACTGATTATAACTATCAGTGGTAAATTAGTATTTTGAGTTTTTGTTGCTTCAACCAATGAATTGGCTTGTAAAAGTCCAATATTTCGAAAATTCCACCCTACTGCATCAACAACAACAACAATTCCTTGATAAACATCACCTTGGCTTGCCATTAAATTTCTTAAAAACTCTAAAGAATCTTGTCCGGGATTATCATTGATTATTACACTTCTGTCGTCAAATTTAAGAATATAAGGAGTCACAGCTATCGTTCCAGCCATGTTTGCCTCTTCGCTCCAAGGATAAAACTCTTTTTCAGCCAAATAATTAGCAATGGTATTTATTAAATATGTTTTTCCACTTCCACCCTGTCCAAGTGCTGCAATTTTTCCAAGAAATTCAGATTTTCTTTCATCTGAAGTTATAAACATTAAAATTACTCCAATTTACAAATGTTCTAATTTATCAATAACTAACTGTGTATCTGAAGCATTGATTGCTTCTATTATACATTTTAAGTGCAATTTTTCAGGTGGCATTGATAGAATTAAATCTAATCTTCGTCTAATATCTACAAAATTGTATAATAGTCTATTTACTGAATCGACTTGAACTGATTCATCAATACTTTTGAATATAATTATTCTAGCTGTATTAGTGTCTGTATTGACATCAGCTATCGCAAAATATATGGTATTATTAAATGGCCATATGAAAGTAGCTTTTGAAAGAACGACTAAACCATCTAAATGTTTGCCAAAAAGATCTTCCAGAATTGTATGAAAGAAATTACTTGTAGACAAAATCCAGGGATAACCACCTGTGGAAAATTCTTCACGTGTTATCTTTTCATTACCCCCATAGACCTCAATGGTATCCCATGCTAACCTTCCTCCTTCTATTTTGAGTTTAAAGTTCAATAATAAATATGGAGTATAAATGGATTCTGAAAAATTAAATGGAGTTCCAAAACGTTGCTGAGATTCTAAAAATTTTATGGCTTCAGGTTTTTCTTCAACTAAAACATCATTTAGCATCTCTCTTATTGTATCATCTAACAAATCATCTGAGAAAACTTCTCGACGTTCTTTTCCTTCAATAATTCTGTGAATTATATTATGAATAGAATCTAAATTCCTAATATTAGGTTCCTTTTTCATATTGATAAATAAATTTGATTCCAAAACCTTATATTTACCAGCATCTTTACCAACTACTGGTAATTGATTCAGCCAGACCCAATTTACTGGAAATTTTGGATCAGTAATAGTAAATTCCATATTTCTTAATTCTAAACCAAAATTTCGAATTATTTCACTTGGACGCATTGCCTGGAATAATCCAGCATCTAAAACTCTGTAACTTTCCTTTCCGATCCCTTTTCGTTCACCGGTTTGATCTTGATAAACAATTGCTAATCTTTTATCAGATTCACGTTCAATTTTGACCTCTCCTTCATCAGTATTAACTTTGTTGGTGTCTAATCTTGAAAGCCAGTTAATGAATTTTTCTTTTTCAACGTACCTGTTTACATTCCATTCATAGACTTTATCTCGGAACTCTTGGATAAAGTATTGGATATTTCGAACATTTTGTTTTTCTAAAAAAGTTCGAATTATTTTCTCACAGTCTTTAATTAAAAGCCTTTGAGAAATATCCATATTACTATCTACAAGCTGTATAAGGCTCTTTAATTCCACCTTTGTCTCTGTTTTTACAGAATCTTCAATAAGATTATCGACAATTAATTTGATAAATATAAGGACATCAAAATACTTGGCTTGACCATCTAATTTAACTGGATCTTTTCCAAAGTATTTGGAAGCTTTTTGATATGCTTCTCGAATTGTTATTTTCGTATTGGAAGCTAAAACAATATACTTTGCAAAATCCAGTATATTTAATCTTTGAATCTTTTCTAAAACATTTAATTGTTCTTTCTTATCAAAATGTTCTAATAATCCAATACCGGATTTTATGTATCGCTCATAAATATCAAGAATAAGTTGATATTTTTCAGTTGTAGTTAATTTTTCACGTAAAAATCTGTCCCGTGTTTTAAAAATGTCTTTTATAATCGTATACCAATCATTAATATAATTGGAAATTACTCTCCCAACTGCATTTTCTAATTCCGTATCAAATACTGGCTTAGGTTCTGAAAGAGTGTTATAATCTTGATCTTGTTCTTTAAGGTCAAATCGAATTTTCATGTCTAGTAAAAATTTAATTTGATCAGTTAGTTGAGAAATAATAGTTTCTTCAAATTTTCGTTTCTGAAGAACTGAAACATCAATACCAGAAAGGGCAATCTCTGATAGTTCCAGTGTTATTAGAGCAATAGTTCGATCTAGTACATCAATACCAGTCCCAGGAGGATTATTATTAATAATATATGAAATCTTGGTAAAATGTTTCTTTTGGATTGTATCGAAACTCTCAATGACCTT
>DAHXPE010000404.1 GCA_027364495.1 Candidatus Heimdallarchaeota archaeon
ATTGCTGCTGCTGCTCTTCCCTATTGGACTGTGGCAAATGTTCCTAATCAGACATTATTACCTAACGGCATTAATACGTTACTATCTAAAATTGAACCCAGTCTTATGTTTATTATCATTGGTATGACTCTTCTCGTAGGAGTAACAGCAGAAACTGGTATTTATGAATTAATTGCCATTAAAATAATCAAACTTTCAAAAGGAAATCAAACACGTCTTCTATTATATCTTTCTCTCCTAAGTATGACTTTTGCTGCTTTTTTAGATGCTTATATGGCCATTATTATTATTGGAACAATTACACTCGTATCATCTAACATTTTATTTCAAGAAGACGATATTGAACCTATAAATCCTAAACCCTTCTTATTAGCAGAAGCCTTATTTGCAAATGTTGGAGGTATGCTAACTCGAGTCGCTTCCCCACCTAACTTAATTTTAGGTGCTCACTTCAATATCAGCTTTTTAGAATTCACCATAGCTATGTTTCCAGTCGTTTTTCTCAGTGCCATAGGCACTTTTATTTTGTTGAAATTTTTTTTTAAAAAAGATCTAGCAATTAAGATTTCTGATAAATCTATTGCACAATTGATGTCTTTGGACGAAAGTAATGTTATTCGTGATCCTAAATTACTCAAAAGGGCTATTTTTATTATTATCGCTACTATTGTTGGATTTTTTCTCTCTTCCATATTTGATTACTATGGTATTCAAATCGATTTAGGCTATATTGCTTTAGCTGGTGGCTTTTCTGCAGTTGCTTTAGTTAGTAGTGAAAAACCTGATAAAACCTTGAACCATATAGAATGGTCAGTGGTATTTTTTTATGCAGGCCTACTTGTCATGGTCGGTTTAGTAGAAGAGGCTAATCTTTTAGAGCCTTTGGTTTATCCTATTGAATTAATTTTTAATATAGATAAAAATTTAGGATTAGCTTCAATAATTGTTTTCAACTTTATAGTCTCTTCATTTTTGGATAATATTCCTATGGCAGCTATTATGACTGGTGTAATTGATGGTCTTCAAACCTATTTAGGCTCTTCTGTTGGTTCTGTTCATCCAATGGTTTGGGCAGCTGTTATTGGTACCAATGCTGGGGGTAATGTAACGCCTATTGCATCTGCTGCTGGAGTTCAGGTTGTTCAAATTCTAAATAGAGAAAAAGAAAGTTCACGGCATATTTCATTCTTTGAATTTTTCAAAATCGGTTTGATTATCGCACTTATTCCAGTTATTATAGGCATTTTGTATGTAATTATCGTAGCAAGAATATTTTATGGTTGGTAAAAGAGTATGGGTATTAATTACGATGAATATAGAAAGAAAATTGAGAGTTTTTTTATTTCAGATCTAGATAAGTTAGAAAGCAAATTAATGAAAAAAATTTTATTCATAATCACTAAACAAATTGATTTAGATCAGACAATAACTAATGCTTCACTTTTCTGTAATAAAACCGATACTCATATTAAATTCATTAATGGTGCTCACTATTTTATCTCAAAATTAAAAAAATTGAATTCCAACGTTATTGGTCTTCAAGAAATCATTGATGCAGTTGAAAGGAGTGATATTGCAAATAGTGAAGTAGCCATTATAAAAGAAAATCCTGCAAAGGATACATTTACGTCGATAATGGAAATTGTTAATTCCAGTCATATAAGTTTAATCATAGTTCAATTTCCTTTTTCAGATGTTCTTGATGAAGAAAAAGCTTCTGAGGTAAATATGGGTAAAACAATTGAACAATTAGTCATGTTATCATTGACTTCTTGTAAAATTCCACTACTTATCTTAAAAAATAATAAACTCATTGAGGAAGGATATAAGCGCGTTGTCATGACTGGAACAGATTGGATTGATGATTATGCATTTAATACACTAATTCAATTAAGTAATACACTTCCGGCAAAATTAACTCTCTTACCATTTATTAAAGAAAGCACGTATAAGGAATCAGAAATTGCCAACAAGATTATAGAAATAACCAAAGAAGAAGAAAAATTCATTAAAGAAGCAAATGAATGGTTAGCTAAACATAAACTATCAATTACCATTGAATTAGGCAATGTAACCAAAAATAGATATGAATTTTTAGAACAGTTGGATAAGGTAAAAGCAAAATTGGTTGCTCTGTATGTTCAACAAAAAACTGATGTGGTTGAAAATTTTCTTGAGATTGTTCGTAAAGCTAAAACAAATATTTTTATTGTTCCTGAATTACAATAAAGACCACTGAAAAACAATCCGCTGGATTTCTGACAAAGATGTAAATCCTTTTCATAGAAATTCTATATCATTTTCTGAATTAATAAAATTGTAGACAAGATCAAATTCAAGACTGACTGTTTTTCGTTAAGATTCTTTTTTTTAATTCTCTTATAATTGATTCATTCCATCTTTCGATGCTAAAACGCTAAATTTTCTCCATAATTAATACCTGATATTAATAACACAGGCTGTACCTATAAAACTCTCAAAACTTAGGAAATACAAGTAGTAGGAGAATTGTCGACTGTAATTTTCTAGTGATTATCTAGTAAAGTCAACCATTAAGAAATAAAGGAAGATAATCTAGTAAAATCGACCATGTCATCTGAAACTGTTAGTGAAACTACTGTGATTTCATAATTTTGACTGAATTGAGTAATTAGAGCTTTAATAGTTGGGTTAGTTATTCCATCATCGTTTGTGATAAGAATGTTCTGTTTTTTCAAAAAACTCGATTAAGAAATTCTTTAATCTTCTTAAGAAAAAGAAATAAATTAAAAATTTTCAGGTTTCCACTAATCAGTACTGTTCAAATTAATCTTATAATAATGGAGAATGTTTTATGCCCAAATCAAGAAAAAATTCAAAAGCAATTTCAGCCTATCTCTTAATAATAGGTGGAATTTTAACAATATTACCAAATATACCAGTTATTAATGAAATATTGCCAATAATGAGATACGATTTTAGTGTTTTTAGTCAGAATTTTACCGGCAGCGTTAATTTCTTGGGAACATATGGTAATTTACCTTTGAATATTCATTTAAATATTACAGGATGGACAATGTTAGGATTACAGGGATCTTTATTATTTATTATTTTTGTAGCAATGGGAATAATAGCAGTTATCGTTGGATTATTATTAAAATCAAACCAACTAGTAAAGCTAACTGGAATCATTGAAGGAATAATTGGACTCATAATATTAGCCTTAATTTATCTTGGAGATAGCCAAAAATCAAATACTTTTGGTTTAAGTAATTTTTTCTCTACAAATAGTGAATTCATAGGTGCGGGATTTCTGGTATTGTTGATTGGATGTATTCTTTTGCTCATCAGTGGAGTAGTTGCGCTAAAAGAATAAATTCAAATAATTAACAAAGCGATAATAAAAATTTTAAAGAAATTCTTTTATGAATCTTATATTCATAAAAGAACTTTTTTGGTAGTGTATACATCAAATGACGCTAGATTTTTTGTCTGAAAAACAATCTGAAGAATTGGCCCCAATTTTAAAAACTATTCACGAGTTTATCAATACTGAAGTCATTCCTTTTGAAGAGGAGGCTCGTGGAAAAGGATTTAGATCCCTGTTACCAGCTTTACAAAAGAAACGTAATAAAGTAAAGGATTTAGGATTATGGTTACCCCAAATATCAAAAGAGTATGGAGGCATGGGTTTAAGTTTAGTTCAACATGGTTATGTAAGTGCTGAACTTGGTAGATCACCCTTTGGACATTATTTATTCAACTGTCAAGCTCCTGATTCTGGAAATATGGAAATATTAATGGAACATGGAACGCCTGAACAAAAAGAACAATTCCTTTATCCACTTCTTAGAGGTGACATCAGAAGTTGTTTTTCAATCGTAGAACCTGAATTACCAGGATCAAATCCAACTTGGATTCAAGCTACAGCGCAAAAAAAGGGTACTAATTATGTTATTAACGGTCATAAATGGTTTACTTCAAGTGCAGATGGTGCTTCGTTCGCAGTTGTTATGGCTGTAACAAATCCAGATGTTGAAAAACATAAAAGAGCATCTCAAATATTGGTGCCCACCAATACACCGGGATTTGTTCATGTACAAAATATCAATATAATGGGAGAATCAGGTGAGGACTGGGCTAGCCATGCAGAAATACGATATGAAAATTGTACCGTTCCTCTGAGCAACATACTTGGAAAAGAAGGAGATGGCTTCAAAATAGCACAAGAACGATTAGGACCAGGTAGAATTCACCATTGCATGCGTTGGATCGGTATTTGTGAGCGAGCTTTTGAATTAATGTGCTCACATTCAGTTAAAAGACAAGTAGCTCCAGGTGTACTATTAGCTTCACAACAAACAATTCAAAACTGGATTGCAGAAAGCAGGGCAGATATAAATGCTGCAAAACTCCTAACATTAAGTACAGCCAAAAAAATAGATGAAGAAGGACAATATGCAGCACGAGATGAAATTAGTTTAATAAAGTTTTATGTGGCTAACGTTTTACAAAGGGTTGTTGATAAAGCATTACAAACTCATGGAGGGCTTGGAATGACCAATTATACACCTTTAGCAATGTGGTATGCTCATGAACGAGCTGCAAGAATCTATGATGGTCCAGATGAGGTTCATAAACGTTCTGTTGCCAGAAGAATTCTGTTAGAATATGGTCAAAATATTGATGCCAAAAAATAAAAAAATCTTTAATCTTCAGGCTATACTATGGTAATTCCAACAGATGCAAATAAGCCAGATATCATTGAAGTTAGGCCAGATGAGAAATTTGATGAATCAGCACTTAGTTCATTTATTAAAGGAAAATTTCCTGGTTCTGACTTACAGCTTACTGTGAAGCAATTTGGCGGTGGGGCGGCTAATTTAACTTATGATCTTAAATTTGGCAATACATATGAATATGTTTTGAGAAGACCGCCACTTGGACCAGTAGCAAAATCAGCACATGATATGGGTAGAGAATATAAAGTGCTTTCAGTGCTGCATCAGGTATTTCCCTATGCTCCAAGAGCTTTTTTGTATTCAGATGATCCAGCAATAATAGGAGCACCATTTTTTATAATGGATCGCAAACGTGGTACAGTTATTAGAAAAAACATACCTGAAAAATTTCTTAATAAACCTGATTTGGGCAGAAGAATAAGCGAAGAAATGGTTGATAGACTAGTTGAGTTTCATAATGTAAATTATAAATCTCTCGGATTGGAAGATCTAGGAAAACCAGAGGGGTTCATTGAGCGTCAGGTCGATGGTTGGTATGGTCGTTGGCAAAAGGCAAAACATGAAGAATTACAACTTATGGCTGATTTGTATCATTGGTTAAAAACGCATATTCCTCAATCTGATGAATCAACATTGATACATAACGATTATAAATTAGATAATATTATGTTAGACGTTAATTTGGAAAAAATAGTAGCTATATTTGATTGGGATATGTGTACACTTGGAGATCCATTTTCAGATCTAGGAGCATTACTTGCATACTGGTACGATGCTAAACATGATCCACCATATATGAAAGCAATTTCAACCATGCCTACAGAAGGAGTTGAATTTGCTACGAGAAAAGAATTACTTAAGAGATATGAAGAAAAAAGTGGTCGATCAGTTCATAATATAGCATTCTTCCACACCTTAGGGTTATTTAGATTAGTTGTAATTATAGCTCAGATATATATTCGATATGTCCGTGGACAGACACAGGATAAACGTTTTGCTGGGTTAGGACAAATGATACCTTTAATAGCTAAATCTGCAATGGATGTAGCTACGGGAGAGTTACAATATTAACTATTAGATATATGGTAAGATATTATACAAAATGAAAATAGGCAAAGAAACACGTATTTGTGCCATAGGCTATGGGCCATCTGGAATAACAGCGGTTAAACGTTTAATACAGATCGATATAACAAATGTTATCTATTACGATAAAAATGACCAAGCAGGTGACAATTGGATTTATTCTACGGACCCATCACACTCACGTGTTTATGAAAGAGCTCATATAATCAGTTCCAAGAAACTTTCTCAGTATCATGACTTTAAAATGCAGATATTCAAGAAGATGCTCATAGAATAAAACCTTAAAAGATGGTTTGTTAGAAAAATTTGATTATTTACTTGTAGCTTCGGGACCTCACTGGAACTCAAATTTAGCAAGGTTTCTAGATAATTTTTCAGAGAAGATAATGAACTCACTATTATAAAAGTCATTTAAAATAAAAAGGTAATAGTGAATAATTATGGGACCAGAAAATCCAGCATGTATTGATAAAAGTAGACATGCAGCATTTACAGCTATAAGTTGAAGAAAAACGTATAACGTATTTCCAAAAATAGTATTGGGCCGGGAGATGGTTTTGCCTCAAGAACTAATTTCATGACAAATTATATAGTAGGAACATATGCATTGCCCAAAAGCATTCAAAAAGAGATTAAAAAAGAAACGAATGAGATCAAAAAGAATTTTATGCATATATATCGCCATTTAACTGAAGTAGAATATCACTCCTATCAAAAACGATTGGATAAACAAGTTCCTAAAAAAGCTCCGACCTGGGAATAATAATCGAATGAAAAAGAAAATCGACAAACAAATAGACAATAATAAATCACTTAAAGAGATAGTACAATCAGGGAGGGGAAATAAAATTACAATAAAAAAATCCAAGTTTATAGCCAGTGCTTATAAAATAACAAAAGTAGAAGAAAAATTAGACATATTGGAGAATATAAAAAAAGAAATGAAGAAAGCAACTCACAATGCGTGGGCTTTACGATGTGAGACAGCAACTGGAATTTGGGAGGAGTCATCAGATGACGGTGAGGTCTCTGGTTGTGCTGGAAAACACATTATGCTTATTTTACAGCAATTACATATCAAAAATGTTTTAGTAATTGTTACAAGATATTATGGAGGTATTAATTTAGGTCCAGCGGGATTAATCAGGGCTTATAGTTCAACTGCAAAACAATTACTGGAAAATATTGGTTTAAAGGAGTAATTCTAGATTTTGCTTTTTATTGGTTTTTTCTTATTAATTTGTTATTGATTATCAATTTCCTTGATAAAATCGATATCTAAATGACTCTATTATCAAGATTATTTTCAATATTAAATTCAAGCATTAATCCATAAGTTTTAATCGATTCACCGCTCATTTTAACTTTATGGAAAAAAGCATAAGATTTCATATAAATATTTGAAGTAACTTTTTTTTGTTTGTTCTCCCATGTTTCTAAAAGCGAATTTTTGGCAAGAAATATTTATAATCATAAATCAAATCTTGATTACATGAGTTTCTTTTCAATAAATATGAAGGAAAAAAGCTATGAGCGAAAATTCTCTGGTAAAATATGAAATAAGTGGTGGGGAAGCATTTGGACAGGTAAAAATATTTCTTGAGCGACCCGGTCAACAAATAATATCAAATGCCGGTTCAATGATATATATGACAGGAAATATTCAATATACAACAAAATCAACGGGCGGATTACTAAAAGGTTTAAAAAGAACATTTGCACATGAATCAATGTTTCAAGATTACTTCGAATTACCACCAGGTCAATCGAGTGGCTCAATAACTTTTGCACCTCCAGTACCAGGATCAGTTATTCATTTGCATGTAAGTCAAAACGAAGGTTGGACATTATCAGATGGTGCCTATTTAGCAAGTACACCTTCTGTACAGATCAGTACTAGAAAAGGTGGTTTTAAGCAAATGTTTGTAGGAGAAGGTTATTTCTTGGTCGATCTAACCTCACAAGCTGAAGGAGACGTATGGTTAGGAGCATATGGTTTTATTGAGAGACACGATCTACAACCCGGTGAAGAATTAGTAGTCGACAGAAGCACCATGCTCGCTTTTCAAACAAATATGGAAAATACATTTACGAAAATTGGAAGTACAAGAACCCTGATTTTAGGTGGTGAAGGGTTTGCAATAAAATATAGAGGACCAGGAATTGTGTATACTCAGAATCGTGCAATTCATGGTTTAGCAGCGTTGTTGAAACCCTTTTTTCCTGTTGGAACATAGTTACGTTAATTCCTTAATGGTTTTTCAAAATTTTTTTGATAAAGCCAATATAATATTCTTTGAATCCAATTAATTCCGGTTCTTGATTAATAGCTTCTAAGAAATATTTTTTTATGACTTCATTATCTATTTCATTCTAAAAGTAAGATTTCTTAAAGAAACACGCTAATAGATCAACTGCAAAATCAAATTGTATTGGAATATATTATGAAATTGAAATAATAGCAATCTAATATCTTTTAAGACTCTATATGCTTCTTTTATTATAACCGATTCAGATAATCCATAATCAGGAGTTGGTGAATAATGTAAAGAAAATTTCTATTGAAAAGGTCAATTTATAACCTTTTTAAACTGCGGCATCATTCAAGTCAATCAAATTTTTTGTATTATTTAATAAATATTTAAAATATGTTTTTTTTAAATATAAAATAGAGCTTATAGATTTAAAACGCAAAAATTTTTCGCTCTAAATTTTTAAAAAAATTAATGATTTACTTCTAAATAAAGAAGGGCCCGTAGTATAGCGGTTAGTATTGGAGCCTTTGGAGCTCTGGGTTTTGTCTATTGGCTATTT